>JBGTIE010000502.1:0-6291 GCA_041745855.1 Lysobacterales bacterium
CCGCCCACGGCGCACCGGCCTACCCGCGATGTGGCGGCCTTTGAAGCCTACCTGCGCGGGCGCTTTGCGATGAACCAGCGCACTGGAGCCAGCCTGGAGCAGGCGATCGCCGACTTCCGCACCGCGATCGCGATCGATCCGGACTATGCCGCGGCCTACAGCGGACTGGCCGACAGCTATCTGCTTTCGGCCAGCTATGGCGCCCTTGGCAGCAGCCAATCCATTCGCCTGGCCGAGCCGATGGTGCAGCGCGCTTTGCAACTGGATCCGCAACTGGCCGAGGCGCATGCCTCCCACGGCCTGCTGCTGCGCGACCAGGGTGCCAAAGCGCAATCCATCGACGCCCTGCGCAAGGCGGTCGAACTCAATCCCTCCTACAGCCCGGCCCAGCACTGGCTGGCCCTGAGCTACCAGGATCTGGGACGCTTCCGCGATGCGCGCCAGACCCTCGAGGCCGGCCTCAAGGTCGATCCGAATTACGTAACCGGCAAGCGGGTCCTGCTGAGCTTGTTTCGCACCACCGGGGACCACGACCAGGCCGATGCCTATGCGGCGGCGCTGCTGCGCGAGCACAGTGGTGATGCGCTGGTCCAGTACACCCTTGCGACCGATGCCTACAGCCGCAACCGCCTGGTCGAAGCGACCCGGCGAATCGCGGCAGCTCTGCGGCTGCAACCGAACGCCGCCTTCATCCGCAGCCAGGCGGCCACCATCCTTGCCACGGTCGGAGACCATGAACGGGCCGAGCAACAGATGACCCTTGCAACGCAACTGGCACCGGAGACCGACATGACCCGGCTTTGGCCACTGCAGCGAGCAGTCAATGGTGGCGACCCGGGCTATATCGATGAGCATCTGGAGGAACTGTTGAGCGGGTTCCCCGATTCGAACCAACGGGCGATCTACCATTGCAACTTCAGCGGCGCAACGGCCAATCCGGAGCGCATCGTCGACGCCTGCGAGACCCTGTTGACACGTCTGCAGTGGCAACTGGACCAGCCCTTGCCGGTGGAACTGGGCGATCGCGTCACTGTGCTGATCGCCGCCCACGCCCAGCTGGGCAACGCCGAGCGGGTGGACCAGTTGAGCAGGGCCGCGACTCGCACCCTGGATCTGCTGGGCAGCCAAGGTCTGGGCGAGACCCAGCTGGAGGTGTTCCAGCGCCTGCTGGAACTGCTCGACGGCGGTGACCCGCAGCCGCTGCTCAATGTGATGGAGGTGTGGGTCGAGCATTGGCCGGTTCCACCAGAGGTGCTGCGCACCGACCTGAGTTTCGCCGGTCTGCAAGGGCTGCCGCGCTTCGAAGCCCTGCTCAGCAGCATGGAGCAACGACAACAACAGATGCTGCTCGAGGTGCGTCAGATCGAGCTGCCCTGACTCAAGGCGCCGGCCGCGCAACCAGCGCGTCGACGTAAGCGATCAGCGCCTTGATCTGTGGCCCTTCGCGGGTGTCGTAACTACTACCCGAATATCCCCACCAGTCCCAGCAGGCCTTTGGATTGAGGGGGATCATGCTGGCTGTGGTCTGCGGGTACATAACGACGACACCTGCGCTGTCGGCCCAGCGCTGGAAGCCGGCGCCCTCGACGAAGGCCGTGCCGATCTGGGCCGCGTTCTGCTGGCAGCCATGCAGGGCCAGCAGCAGTCCGCAACCGCCGGCCTGACACTGCGCTGGAATGTACAGATAGCCCTCGCCAGCCAGACCGGCCGGGAGCTCTCCACCGGCGCCTGCGCGCTGGTCGAAAGTGCGCAGCTCCCCCGCCGACTCCCCCACCGGCTGGTCGACCTGGAACAGGTGCTGCATGACCTGCCCGGCCAGGTCCAGCTCGCAGGGCGCCAGCCATGGACTGGCCGACACCGCACAACTGCCTTCGCCCGCCGTCGGCAGCAGATGGGCAACCGGTTGGTCGAAGTCCGTGACCAATTGCACCTCGGCGCCCAGCGCCTCATACAGCGCGGCGCTGGCGCGACTGACATCGGCACCGACAGTTTGGTCCAACTGGCCATGGAAGACATGGACCCGATCGCCAGCCAGACCAGCGAGCGCATCGATGCTGTCGGCGGCTGCTCGATCGACGATCTCCCGCGCCAGCGCATCGACGTCGGGCAGTGCGTCGGCAGCCGGGTTCATGCAGCGTGCCAGCGCGGTACCAAGGTCGCCTTCGGCACAGCCATAGGGTCCGCCGGCGACCAGCGCCGCACCCATGAAGCGAGAGCTGTGGGCGATGTGCAACTGCTGTGCCATGTAGGCCCCGGAGGAAGCCCCAAAAACCGCGACCCGATCGGGGTCGATCGTCAACGCCGGCAACGGACCTGCATCGTCCTGGCCATCGGAATAGGCGAACTGCCAGCCCAGCCCGGCAGCCAGCAACAGCCCCACTGAGGTGGCAATCGCGCGGCGGGGAGGTATACCGGTCGATGCCATTGTCGTCACTCCGAAGGCGCCATGAAGCCACGCGAAGGGCCCAGGGCTCAAATGGAACCCCGAGTTGTACTCGGGCAAGTCGCGTAGCGACGCTTCAGGATCGCACCAAAGCACCCTCGCCCCGTCCAACACGGCGCGTCGCTGCCTTCGTTGCCCGAGTACAACTCGGGGTTCCGTTTTCCCGTCCAGCCCTCTGCTGGCCGCTTGATGGAACCCCGAGTTGTACTCGGGCAAGTCGCGCAGCGACGCTTCAGCATCGCACCAAAGCACCCTCGCCCCGTTCAACACGGCGCGTCGCTGGCTTCGTTGCCCGAGTACAACTCGGGGTTCCGTTTCCCGGTCTGCGCTACTGGTGGCTCTCGCTCTTCTGACCCCTGGGCCCTGGGCCCTGAGCCCTGGGCCCTCGCTCTTCTGACCACTCAGCCCTCAGCCCTAGAACACGTTGTACCTCACCGCCACATAAAAGTGCCGCGGCCAGCCGTAATAAGCAGTCTGGATGTTGCCGACCGAGGAAAATTCCTGGCCGTCGGTCTTGTAGACCTTGTCGGTCAGGTTCTTGACCCCGGCGCGGACCTGCCAGCTGCCTTCCGGGCTGTCCCAGATGCCGTACAGGCCGACCAGCGTGTAGGCGTCCTGCTTGAGGGTCTCGCGGTTGTCCACGCTGAGCCAGACGTCATCGCGATAGGAAACATCGCCGCCGAAGGTCAGCATCGCGCCGCTGCCGAGGAAGAAGCTGTGACTCAGCGCCAACCGGGCGGTCCATTCGGGCGAGAATGGCACATGCTCATGCAGGTCGGCCAGGGCCGGGTTGATGTCGATGCGCGGGTCGATGAACTTGTCGTATTCGGCATCCAGCCAGCCGACCTGGGCCGACAGGCGCGTGCCCTCGCCGATCAGCGCCGTGCCTTCGAACTCGATGCCGTTGATCGACAGTTCGGCCGCGTTGAGGACCGGGAAGGAGAAGGTCGGGATCGGCGCACCGGGATTGGTGACCTCCGACACGCGCGCCTGGAAGTCCTCGTACTGGCTGTGGAACACGGTCACGCTGCCGAGCAGGCGGCGGTCGGCCGAGGCGAATTTCCAGCCGCCTTCATAGGTCCAGACGGTTTCCGGATCGAAGGTGCTGATTTCGGCCGCTGAATTCGCACGGCCGTTGAAGCCACCGGACTTGAAGCCGCGGTTGGCCGAGGCGTAAATCATGCTGTTGTCATTGAGCTGCTTCTGGATACTCAATGACGGGGTGGTAGCGCTCCAGGAGTCCTTGACGTTGAAGGCAAAGGTGCCATTGAGCGGCGGCAGCGCGGCCGAGAAGGTGCTGGTGGTGCGGAAGTAGTCTTTCTCTTCATCGGTGTAGCGCAGGCCCAGACCCAAGGTCCAGGTTGGCGAGAATTCCCAGTTGAACTGACCGAAGACCGCGTAGCTGGTCGTTTCCAGGTCGTCGTCGACGGTGCGCAGGAAGTCCAGCGGTACGCCACCGAAGGCCAGAAAGTCGTTTGCGTAGGCTTCCTGGTGCGACGGCACATGCTCTTTCAGATAGTAGAAGCCGAGCACCGCATTGACGTTGCCGCCGTTGTCGTATTGCAGCTGGAACTCCTGGCTGAACTGATCCTGGTCGAGCGAGACCAGCACGTCGCCAATCTCGAACTCGGAGGCGTCGATATCGATATACGAGGAGGTATTGAGCCAGCGCTTGGCGCTGATGCTCTTCAACAGCCACTCATCGGACAGGCTGTACTCCAGGTTTGCAGACACGCCGCGATGGCGCAGCTTCTGACCGAAATCGGGCGGGAAGGAGGTACGGGTGCGGAAATCATACTCGCCGGGATCAGGCGGCAGCAGCACCCGGGCGCCGAGGGCGAGATCGATCTGGACCAGCGGGGCCTCGGCCCGACCGAGGGTCAGCGGGTTGTCCTGGTGGACGTAGTCAACACTGAAGGTGGCCGAGAAGTCTTCGGTGGGGTTCCACGACAGCTTGCCGCGAATGGCCTCGATGCCATCGGAGTTGTAATCCTGACCGCTGACCGGGTCCTCGACGTAGCCGTCGTTGTCGGTGACCGCGGCGGCGACGCTGATCGAGGCGGTGTCGCTGAGGGGCATTGCCACATAGGCCCTGCCTTCGAGCCGGCCGTAGTCGCCGGCAACCATTTCGAAGCTGCTTTCCGGCTCGCTCACGCCGTCCTTGGTCACCAGCTTGATCGCGCCGCCGGTCGAATTCTTGCCGTACAGGGTGCCTTGTGGGCCACGCAAGACCTCGACCCGCGCCACGTCGAACAGGCTGAACAGCGCACCCTGAATACGCGAGTAGTAGACGTCGTCGACGTAGACACCGACGCCGGGGTCGAAACTCTGCAGCGCATCTGGCTGACCGATGCCGCGGATGAATACATTGACGCTGTTGGCCGATCCGCGTCCCTGCACTATGTTCAGGTTCGGCACCGCGCCCTGCAGGCCGTCGATGCTGGTCGCCTGCAACTCGATCAGATCACTGGCCTCGAAAGCGCTGACCGCCACCGGCACCTCCTCGGCCGATTCGGCGCGGCGGCGGGCGGTGACGGTCATCGTGTCCAGGGTCGCAGGGCTGGTGGGCGAACGATCATTGTCGCCGCCTCCTTGTTGAGGTGCCGGGGCGGGGCTCGCTTCGGGCAGGGGTTCGGCATATGCCGGCGCCATGGTCAGCGTGCCCAGCGCAATGGCGAGGGAGACGGCGAGAAGGGTCGGTCGGGTGGTCATGGTGGCAGTTCCCCTGGGTGGTGACGGACGCATGGCTGGCCCGGCCATTCATGAACGCAGGTAGCGTCATGACTCTCTGGCTGGGATGGTCGCCACTGTAGGGACGCGCCGCGCGGGCAACACTTGTACCTTGGTACAGTTACGCCAGCCCTCGACCAGCACCAACCTTGCCGCACCTTTATCGATGGAGCTGCGCGTGAGTCTCGCCGGCTTGCTGCTCGCCCTGGCCTTGATGATCGGCCTGACCCTGCGTGGGGCCAGCCTGTTCATCGCAACGCCGCTGTGCGCGTTGATCGTTGCCCTGACCAGTGACTTGGCGCTGCTGCCGGCGTTGGCGCCCGAAGGCGGCATTGATCTGGTCACCGCCTACATGCAGGGCTTCACCGGCTTCATTGCGAACTGGTTCTTCATGTTCCTGCTGGGCGCGGTCTTCGGCAAGCTGATGGAAGCTTCCGGCGCCGCCGACAGCGTGGCGGAATGGATTACCGGGCATCTGGGCATGCAGCGCGCGGCGCTGGCCGTTGTTGCCGCCTGCGCGGTGCTGACCTATGGCGGCGTCAGTCTGTTCGTGGTTGCCTTCTCGGTCTACCCGATGGCACTGAGCCTGTTCCGCCAGGCTGACCTGCCGCGGCGCTTCATTCCCGCCACACTAGCCTTCGGATCGGCAACCTTCACGATGACCAGTGCCGGTTCGCCAGAAATCCAGAACTGGATCCCGATTCCATTCCTCGGCACCAGCCACCTGGCCGCCTGGGAGGTCAGTCTGGTCGTGGCCGTGCTGATGGCCATCAGCGGTTATATGTGGCTGGCATGGATGCTGCGCCGGGCGAAGGAGAGGGGTGAGCATTTCGACGAGCGCGCGAACGATCCGGTTGCCCGCACAACCGATTTGCCGCATCCCCTGCTGGCTGCCCTGCCCCTGATCGCGGTCCTGAGCGTCGCCTTCTGGCTGCACGACAGCTTCCAGACCTCGGCCCTGATCGTCGCCCTGCTCGCCGGCTGCCTCAGCGCCGGTCTGCTGATGCTGCGTACCCTGCGTCAACCCGGCCAGGCGATGTCCGAAGCCGGCGTCGGCGCGCTGATCGCGATCGGCAACACCGCCGCAGTGGTCGGCTTCGGCGCGGTCGCCAAAGCTT
>JBGTIE010000503.1:0-3107 GCA_041745855.1 Lysobacterales bacterium
CTTCCGCCGCTGCGTTCGCGTGCCTGGGGGATCGCGGTCATCTATGCGGCGTTCGCTGGAATCTGGATCTACTTTTCCGATCAGGCCCTGCTGCTGGTCGCCAGTCCAGACGATCTGCTCAGGTTCAGCGTCTACAAGGGCTGGGCCTTCGTCCTGCTGACCTCCCTGCTGCTGCTGATCATGATGGGTCGGGCCTATGGCGCGACCGAGGAGGCCTATACCAGCCTGCGGACCCAGGCTGAGCGCCTGCGGGAGAGTGAACAGCGGCTGCGCATGGTGCTGGCTTCGACGATGGACGCCATCATCGCCGTCGACGACGACAACCGGATCATCTTGTACAACGACGCGGCCGAGATGATGTTCGGCTGCCGCAGGAACCAGGCCATCGGCCAGTCCATCGTCCAGTTCCTGCCCGGCGGACTGGCCCCGAACGACAGGGGGCCGGCGATTAGCGAAGGCCAACGCGTCAACGGCGATCGATTCCCGGCCGAAGTGTCGCTGTCAACAGTCGATGCCGCCGGGGATGGGCTGCTGACGCTGGTATTGCGGGACGTCACCGAACGCTTGGGCCATGAGCGGGAGATCGAACGACTCAATAGCCTCTACGCCGCATTGAGCCGGATCAATCAAGCGATCGGCAGATCAAGGTCTCAGGATGAATTGCTGTCCGAGGTCTGCAAGACACTGTGCGAGGTGGGCAGCTTGCAGATCGCCTTTGTCGGTCGCCATGACGACGACAGCAAACAGATCGTCCCGGCGACGATCCATGGCGACAGCCATGGATTCCTGGACGGCATCAAGATTTACAGTGACCTTCGACCGGAAGGGCTGGGCCCGACCGGAACGGCCTTTCGCGAAGACCGCAGCTACATCTGCAACGATCTGTACCTGGACCCTGCCACCCTGATCTGGCGCGAACGGGCGATCGCTCTGGGTCTGCACGCCTGCGCTGCACTGCCCATCCGTATCCACGACACGCCGCGGGCGGTGCTGGTCGTCTACGCCGGAGAATGCGGCTTCTTCAAGGACCAGGAGGTCGCGCTGCTGGAAGAGGCCGCGACCGACCTGTCCCTTGCGTTGGAGAACCTGATCCGAAAGGACGAGCATCGCCGGGCCGAGGCGACCGCCCTGCGCGAGCGCCAGTTCTCCGATGCGATGCTCGAGAGCATGCCGGGGATCCTCTACTTCTACGATCAAGCGGGGCGCTTCCTGCGCTGGAACCGCAACTTCGAGACCAGCAGCGGCTACAGCGCCGGAGAAATTTCGGACATGCACCCGCTGGACTTCGTCGATCCCGCCGACCGGACACGGGTCGCTCGGCGTATCGACGAGGTCTTTTCCGATGGTGAGTCTTCAGTGGAGGCCTTGTTGCTGTCCAGGGATGGCCGCAACACTCCGTACTTCTTTACCGGCCGGCGCACGGCCTTCGAAGATCGGGTCTGTCTGGTTGGCGTGGGCATCGACATCAGCGAGCGCAAGCAGGCCGAACTGGCGCTGCGCGAGAGCGAGCAGCGCTATCGCAACACGCTCGACATCATCCTCGAAGGCTGCCAGCTGCTCGATTTCGACTGGCGCTATGTCTATCTGAATGACGCCGCGGCGATCCACAACCGTCGCGCGAATGCCGAACTGCTGGGACAGCGGATGCCCGACTGCTGGCCCGGTATGGTCGACACCGACGTGTTCGCGATGCTGAAGCGCTGCATGGACCAGCGGCAGCAATTTCATCAGGAGGTCGAGGTCCGGTTCCCGGACGGCGGCATTGGCTGGTTCGACCTTCGCGCGCAGCCAGTGCCGGAAGGAATCTTCATCCTCTCGGTCGACATCACCGACCGTCATCACGCCGAGCTGGCCCTGCTCAAGGTCAACGAGAATCTGGAGCGACTGGTGGCCGAGCGTACAACCGACCTGGAGCGAGCACTGCTGGCGGCCAAGGCAGCCGACCGGCTCAAGTCAGCCTTTCTGGCCACGATGTCGCATGAACTGCGCACACCGCTGAATTCCATCATCGGCTTTACCGGCATCGTGCTGCAGCAACTTCCGGGCCCGCTCAATGCCGAGCAGAGCAAGCAGCTGGGGATGGTCCGGAGCAGCGCCCAGCACTTGCTGGCGCTGATCAACGACGTGCTGGATTTGTCCAAGATCGAAGCGGGCCAGCTGGAGATGCAACTGGACGACTTCGATCTGCCCGAGCTGATCGAACAGGTGCTGGCCACGGTACGTCCGCTGGCCGAGCAGAAGGGCCTGAGTCTGGAGATCGCGATCTCGCCGCAGCTGGCCACTTTCCACAGCGATGCGCGCCGGGTCCGGCAGATCCTGCTCAACTTGCTCAGCAATGCGATCAAGTTCACCCACACGGGCAGCGTGCGGCTGAGTGCCGAGAGGGTCGACTTCTCCGCCGACGCGTCAGTAGAGGCGGCCGGCAAGGCCGGGGCGATGCTGCGGATCTGCGTCATCGACACCGGTGCCGGAATCAAGCCTGAGGATCTGGAACTGCTGTTCCAGCCTTTCCGCCAGATCGACTCCGGCCTGACCCGGCAGTACGAGGGCACCGGGTTGGGACTGGTGATCTGCCGGCGCCTGGCCGACCTGCTCGGTGGCGAGATCACCGTGGCCAGTCAGTGGCGGCAAGGCAGCCGCTTCTGTCTCGTCCTGCCCTTTCGCACCAACGCGCCCGACAAAGCCGCGCACCAACACGACCCAACCGACAAAACCACGTACACGAACGGGACAGCACCATGAATCCGACCGTGCTGCTGATCGAAGACAACGAGCAGAATCGCTATCTGGCCTGTTTCCTGCTGGAGCGCAACGGCTACCGCGTGATCACCGCGACCGATGGCATACGCGGTATCCAGTGCGCGATCCAGGCCGCGCCCGACCTGATCCTGCTGGATATCCAGCTGCCCGCGATGGATGGCCATGAAGTCGCCAGAGCGCTGCGCGAGATCGAAAACCTGAAACAGACGCCGATCATCGCGGTGACCTCCTTTGCGATGCTCGGCGACCGCGAAAAGGCCCTGGCAGCGGGCTGTGACGGTTATATAGAAAAGCCGATCAATCCGGACACCTTCGTCGCCGAAATAGCCCGCTTCCTGCCCCGACCG
>JBGTIE010000504.1:0-6218 GCA_041745855.1 Lysobacterales bacterium
TGCGCCGTGGTGCTGGGCTGCCGCGGCATCGCACCGCGCGACCCCGGCTATCGCCCACCTGGTGCGCTGCTCACCCTGCCCGATGTGGCCCCGGTGACCTTGCTGCAGCAGACCGCCCCGGTGGGCCTGCGCGCGCTGTCACGCAGTAGCGGACCGCTCGACTGAACCAGCCGCCGTGGCGGCGGTTCCGCCACATCGAAACAAGGAGTACTGCCGTGCCCCCCGAAGCGAAAAATCCGTCCATCCAGCCGCTGTCGCCGCACAGGAACGCCTTTGTGGTGACCGACGCCCATGCCGTGCTGGCGCTGACTGCCGATCCGCCAGCGATCAACGTACGCGCCGAGTTGGCCGAGTTGCCTGCAACACCGGAAAACCTGTTCTTGCGCCGAATCGTCCAGCTGCTGTTCAAGGCCGGCAAGGCCTGTGTGCAGGATCAGCGCCTGGTGGAGATTCTCGAAAGCCTGTTGGTCGAGCTGCCACCACTGCTGGCCAGGCAGACAGGTCCGGTCCGCATGGCTGGCATTGCGGCGCTCTGCGACTGCGAACGTTGCCGCAATGCCAGGGCGGCCGGCGCCGCGCGGCCGCACTAGGAGCAGCCCATGAGTATCCAACGATTGGCCCCGACCTCCCGGCTGGAAGCGGTGATCCTCGTTCTGGCGATCCGCTGCGAAGACCCCGTCCAGCTGCTCCACATGCTCCTCGCCGCCGCCCGTGCGCTGGCCAACGGCGCCAGCGCCGCCCGTGCACTGAGCGTGGCTAACGCGGTGCGCACGGAGGTGGGTCATGCATGATCTCGCACACCGTGAGCCTCTGGCAGTCCTCGCTGGGCGGCTGCGCGCCTACGCTGACGATGCTGACGCACACGGCAAGCCATGGGCGCCGATATCTCCAGCGACGCTGCGCGAGGCTGCTGATGCGATTGACCGTCTACGGTCGGTCATTGGCGGTACGTCGCCGCGTGCCTGGCCCTTGGTGTTTGGCGTGTCCAGAGTGTGGGACAGCCCAAAGGGCCTGCTGATCTCGTTCGAGAGGCGGCTGGCAGATGATGAGTTGCGGGCTCTCCATGACTTCCTCAAGGAGCTGCCATGCGCACCGGCCGGCCACTGACCCACGCGGCGCGGCCGTACCGGCTGCGGGCGCTGCTGGCCGAGCATGGCGTGCATGCCTTTGAACTGCGCGAGGTGATGCGGCTCCGAACCCTGTATGGCGATCAGCCGATGTCCAGCTCGGCGCTCTCGCGCGTGCTGGTTCACCAACAGTGGCCGGCCACCTGCGATCGCGATGCCTGCATGGCGGCCGTACTCGATGTGCTGCGCCGCCAGGGCGTGCCGGAAGAGCAGCTGAAGACGGCGTGGGAGACCGACGGCCAGGCCGATCCCCACGCCTTTCCGGAAAGTCCAAAACCCGCCCGCGTCTCTCGCCTCCCAGCGACCGCGGAAACCGATCCTTTCAACCTCCCGGAGCACACGATGCTATCACCTGAAGTTCGGATGCACTTTGGCCTGTCGGCCGATCCCTTCCACAACGATGTTCGAGGGCCGGACGATATCTTCGTCGCCGCCGACCAGCGCTATGTTCGCGAAAGCATGTACTACACCGCCCGCCACCAGGGCTTCCTGGCCGTGGTCGGCGAATCGGGCAGCGGCAAGTCGACGCTCCGACGCGACCTGCTGGCGCGGATCAAGCGCGATGGTGAACGCATCATCGTGATCCGCCCTGGCGGCGATCGGGAAACGGCCGAGCTGCGCGCAGCGCACGTCTGCGAGGCGATCGTCGGCGAGGTGTCCACCGAGCGCATGAAGTCCTCGCTGGAGGCCCGCAGCCGTCAGATGCAGCGCCTGCTGTCGGCCAGCGCAAGCGCGGGCTACACCCACGTGGTCCTGATCGAGGAAGCGCAGGATTTGTGCAAGCCGACGTTGAAGTATCTGAAGCGGCTGTGGGAAACCGAAGACGGTTTCACGCGCCTGCTCGGCGTGCTGCTGATCGGTCAGCCGGAACTTGGTGACATGCTCAACGAGCGCAAGAACTACGACCTGCGCGAGGTCATCAGGCGCTGCGAGGTCGCCACGCTTCGCCCGCTCGACCGCATGCTCGCTGACTACCTTGAGTTCAAGTTCAAGCGTGTCGGCAAGGCCTTGCCTGAGGTATTCGACGACGGCGCGATCGACGCGCTGCGCCAGCGGCTGACGCGCACCAACCAGATGACCAAGGAGACCGAAAGCCAGGTCTATCCGATGGCCGTTCAGAACGCCGTGGCTGCCGCGATGACCCGCACTGCGGCGCTGGGCCTTCCCCGCATCACCGCCGACCTGGTGGCCAAGCTGTGAGCGCCCTGTCTTGCGTGATGCCGGACGAGACCCTCAACTACTGGGCCGACCAGTTCCTGCAGGCGCAGTTGCGCGACCAGATGAGCTTCGAGCGCTTCCTCAACCTGCCGCGTCCGACCCGCGTGCGGCTGCTCAAGCGAGCGGCCCAGATCGAGCAGGCACGGCGCGAACAGGAGCGCGATCTGCCCGCCACCGCTACTCACCACGGGCCCGTGTTGATCGACCGGATCAAAGCCAGCCTGAAGCGCCGCCGGCGCCCGTGGTTCCACCGTCAACGATGACCCGCTGCCCCCGCGGATCCACCGTTGAGGAGATGAGCATGCACACCATTGATCAGATCGAACGCAAGACCAAGCAATTCGCCGAGGCGCGCAATGCGCTGATCAAACACCTGGACGCCGTGAAGGTCGCACAGGATGCGATCCGTCGGCGCTTCCTGCAGCGGATCCGCAAGGCGGCCGCGGCGATGCAGGGCGAGCACGACACGCTCCTGCAGCAGCTCCGCGACAGCCAGGCACTGTTCGCCAAGCCGAAGACCCGCACGCTGCACGGGGTGCGGGTGGGCTGGTTCAAGCAGCGCGGCTGCCTGAGTTTCGACGACGCCAGCCGCGTGGTGGCACTGATCAAGAAGCACTTCCCCGACCAGGCCGAAGTACTGATCAAGACCACGGAAACGCCGTTCAAACCCGCACTCGCCGAGCTGCCCGCCAAGGACCTCAAGCGCCTGGGCTGCACCATCACCGAAGACACCGAGGCCCCGTTCATCAAGCCTGCAGACGGCGATGTGGACAAGCTGCTGAACGCACTACTGGGCGATCTGGAAGAGGCTCTGTAACGCAATGCCGATCCGCCCGGAAAACCGTGGCCGCTACCCGAAGGACTGGGGCCTGCGCTCACGCTTCGTTCGCTTCGTCCGCGCTCGCGGGCGTTGCGAATGGTGCGGTGCCGCCCACGGCCATGCGCATCCGGTCACAGGCGGGAAGGTGGTACTCACGACGGCCCACGTGTTCGACATGCGACCAGAGGCAGCCTCGCTGCTGAACCTCGCCGCGTTGTGCCAGCGCTGCCACAACCTGCTTGATGCGCCCATGCGCAGAGCCAATGCAGCAGCCCGACGCCTGGCCGAGTCCGGTCAGATGCTGTTGCCGCTGGGTGACACGAAATGAAGCCGCGTCGAATCCAGCTCAGCCGTCGCAAGGGCTGGCGCAAGCCGCCGCTCACAGTCGTGGTCTCGCGCCCGTCGCGATGGGGTAACCCGTACCTCGTTTCATCCGAGCCGCCCGGAACGATTCTGGACGATCGCCAGGGCACCATTGCGGTGGCCAGCCGGGCCGACGCAGTTGCTGCATACCGTGAGTGGCTCATAGGCACAGAAGAAGGTGAAGCCATCCTGTCGCTGGCAAAGCGAAAGCTTCAAGGGCTGAACCTCGCGTGCTGGTGCCCGCTCGATCAGCCCTGCCACGCTGAGGTGCTGCTGGAGCTTGTCCAGTGAGGCCGTGGACAGCCGCCGAGGATCGCCAGTTGCGGCAGCTCTATGCCGAGTTTGGCAACAAGGCGCTGGCCGCATCGTTCGAGCGGAGCGAGCGCGCAATCGCAATGCGGGCCAGGACTTTGGGGATCAGCAAGCCCCCCGAGACCAACCGGGGACGCTTCCGGCCAGGCCATGAGACGTGGAACAAGGGCCGCTATGTGCGCTGTAGCCCGGCAACCGAATTCAAGCCCGGCGACAAGCCAATGAACTGGCTGCCCGTGGGCACCGAAGTGGTCGATCGAGACGGGTATCGCAAGCGCAAGGTGAGCGACGATCGGACCCGCCCCAGCCGCTTCAACTGGAAGTTCGTCCACGTCCTGATCTGGGAACAAGCGCACGGTCCCGTGCCGCCCGGGCACGCGGTCGTGTTCATCGACGGCAACCACTACAACCTCGCGCTGGCCAACCTTGAGCTGATCACGCGCGCCGAACTTTGTCTACGCAACTCCATCCACAACTATCCGCCAGAGGTGGTCCAGGTCGTTCAGCTGACCGGCGCCCTGCGCAGGAAGATCCGCCGAAAACTGAAGGAGCAAGGGGCATGAAGAACAAGCTCGAAGACCTGCGCAATCACTTGTTCGCCGAGCTGGAACGGCTGGGCGATATCGACACCCCGCCCGATGATCTGCAACTGGATCGGAGCCGGGCAATCTGCAACGTGGCCAAACAAATCACAGATACCGCGCGGCTGGAGGTGGACTTCTACCGGACGCTCGGGAAGCTTCGCACCGACGGGGTCAACGCGCAGGGTGGGGAATTCTTCGACAAACCGGCAGGCCTGCTCAAGTGAGATTTCCGTGCCCTGCCTGCCACGCAACCATCACGCTCGATGCGGCGGTGGAAGATGCTTCTGCGCGCGCGGCGTTCGAGCGCGCCTGTCGCTTGCCGCATCAAGTTGGGCAGCATCTGACCGGCTACCTCGCCCTGTTCCGCAAGGGCTCGCGAGGCATCAGCTGGGCCCGTGTAGGGCGCTTGCTCGACGAGATTCTGCCGATGATCGAGAGCGAGTCTGCAAGCCGGGACGGTGTACACCACCGCGTACCAGTTGCCGCCTGGTCGGATGCGCTGGTCGAAGTTGCCAGCCGGCGAGGGAATCCGGGGTTTGATCTGCCGCTGAACTCACACGGCTACCTGATCAAGGTCGCCATCGGCCGCGCCCACGAACTCGCCGCGCTGAGCGAGCGCCAGCGCGAAGAAGACGTCAAGCGCCAGGCACAAGCGCGCCGGACACAGGAAGGCGTCTCCCCACGCCGAGAGATCGATCCGAACGAAAACGAGCGGATGTACATCGACCAGCAGCTGCATTTGGGCTTCATCACCGAAGCTCAGCACAAGCAGCGCCGCGAGGCCCTGGAGCGGAGTAGCAAGCCATGAGCCGTACTGCAGCCGACGGGCGCCGCACCGAGCTGGCCAAGATCCACATCACGGCCTCGCAGCTCGGCTTGAAGTCAAAGGTCGACGACAGCCTCTATCGCGAGATGCTGGCCAACGTGGGCGGCGTCAGTTCCGCCGCGGACCTGGACGCGGCCGGGCGGAGGAAGGTCCTCGAGCACCTGGACAGCCTGCGCCGCGAAGAGACCAAGGCGCCGCGATACGTGCGCGGCACCCAGGCCGCCCTCATTCGCTGGTTGTGGACCCAGTTGGCCAAGGCCGGTCTGGTCGACGACAAGAGCGATCGCGCCCTGCGCCGCTACATCGCGCAGCACGCGAGTCTCGGCACCCCGAAGGAAGTCATCACCGAGCGCGACCCGCGCCACCTGGATCGGGCCGAGGCTAGCAAGGTCATCGAGCAGCTCAAGCAATGGCGGGAACGAGGAACAACATGAGCGAATCGAACAACGCCCGCCGAGTCCCGCAGTTCCTGGCGGAGCTCGCCGACGTGACGGCGCGCGTCATCAGCTCACGCCTGGAAGCAACGTCCGAGCAGGCCGCCCAGGTTGGGATGGAAGTCGCGCGCACCGTGAGCCGCGAGTTCGCCGGCGAGCTGCTCTACGTCGCCAAAGGGACCGGCCTGGACACCGACGACCGCGACCGCGCGCTACTCCAGTTCTACCTCGCCAACAACCGCAACATTCAGGCCACCGCCAAGGAGTTCGGCCTGTGCGTCCAGCAGGCCTATCGCCGAATCAGGCAACTCCAGGCCGCCGACGCCAAGGACCGCCAACCGCCCCTCTTCCCGGACGCGTGAGGGCCGAGGGCCCACAGCGCGGCAGCTCCGGCGCCGCCTTGTGCGAGGGCCAACATCACTTGCGCCCTACGCAACGTCCTTTCAAAACCCCTCCCATTGTTTCCCACCTTTCACTCAGGATTTCCCACGTTATCCTGCACCACGGTTCTCAGTTATCGTGCTCGTCGTCACC
>JBGTIE010000505.1:0-6984 GCA_041745855.1 Lysobacterales bacterium
AGCCTGCCGCGCGCGCGCGCGCTGCTCGCCGACGGCGTCACGACGATCGAGATCAAGAGCGGCTACGGGCTGGACCTGGCGACCGAGGCACTGCAGTTGCGCACCGCCCGCGCGATCGGCCAGCATACCGGCCAGCGTATCCATACGACCTACTTGGGCGCCCACACGTTGCCACCGGAACACGCCAACGACCGCGCCGGTTACCTGCGCTGGATCGGTACCGAGGTGCTGCCGCAGCTGCATGCCGAAGGACTGGTCGATGCGGTCGACGCCTACTGCGAAGGCATCGCCTTCAGCGTCGAGGAATTGCGACCGCTTTTTCGGGAAGCCAATCGGCTGGGCCTTGCGGTCAAGCTGCACGCCGACCAGCTCACCGATTGCGGCGGCGCTGCGCTGGCAGCCGAGTTCGGTGCGCTGTCGGCCGACCATCTGGAATACACCGGCCCGGCGGGCATCGCTGCAATCGCCGCGGCCGGCACAGTCGCGATGATCCTGCCCGGCGCCTTCGTGGTGCTCGGCGAAACCCAAAAGCCCCCAATCGCCGCCCTGCGCGCCGCCGGCATACCGATGGCGGTAGCGACCGATCTGAACCCAGGCAGCTCACCACTGCTGTCGCTGCGCGCGGCGATGCACCTGGCCTGCAGCGTGTTCGGCCTGACCCCAACCGAGGCCTTTCTCGGCGTGACCCGCCACGCCGCGCAGGCGTTGGGAGTCGACAAGGACATCGGCCGCATCGCACCCGGCTACGCTGCCGATCTCGTCTGGTGGTCCCTCGATGAACCGGTCGAGTTGTCCTACTGGCTGGGCGGCGCCCCGGCGCGGCGGGTGTGGATTGGGGGGCAGCCGCTTTGAGCCTTTAGCGAAGACCGAGGCTCCTTGTTATGAGGGTCCAGCGCACAGGGCACAGGGCCCAGAAGAGCGGCGCTGGTGGGCGCTAAACTGGGCTGCTGCAGGCGACCGGGGAATGGGCCTTGCCACCGAACTCACCTGCTTACTTGCGACCCTTGGCCGCCGCAGCTTTCTGCTCAACCGGCTTGTCCGTTGACTGCGGACGCACGTTGCCGTAGCTACCGCGATAGATCTTGCCCTTGCGTGAACGCTTGTCGCCCTTGCCCATGACGCTGCTTCCTTGTGGTTTTGGTCAGCCGTACAGCATAACAGCGGGAGCGGGTAGGGTGTGAGAGCCTGACAGACTGGCCTGGACGAGTGGACCGGCGCGAGAGAGGGTCCAGAGGCTCGGGACCCAGAAGATCAAGAGCCGCATCGCCGCCGCTCATCTGGGATCGAGTGGGCAATCACGCCTTCGCAACAACCTCGACCCGCAATTGCTTGGGCAGGGCGAAGACGATGTTCTCCGGCGTCCCTTCGAGATTGCGAACTTCGCCGCCACCGGCGGCCTGCAGTCTGGCCACGACGGCCTGGACCAGCGACTCGGGGGCCGACGCGCCTGCGGTGACGCCGACGCTGCGCACGCCGTCCAGCCATTGCGGGTCGATATCGTCCGGGCCGTCGATCAAATGGGCATTCACACCCTGCTTCTGGGCCAGTTCGCGCAAACGATTGGAGTTGGAGCTGTTGGCCGAGCCGACCACCAGCACCAGTTCGGCCTGGCTGGCGAGCTGGCGCACTGCGTCCTGGCGATTCTGGGTGGCGTAGCAGATGTCGTCGTGGCGCGGACCCAGGATCGCTGGGTAGCGCTCGCGCAGCGCGTCGATGACCGCTTTGGTGTCGTCTACGCTAAGGGTGGTCTGGGTGGTATAGGCCAGATGTTCGGGCTGGCCGACCACCATCGAGCGCACGTCGGCCACGGTCTCGACCAGCACGATCTGCCCGGTGGCCGCCTCCCGGTCCCACTGACCGAGCGTGCCCTCGACTTCCGGGTGACCAGCGTGACCGATCAGCACCACATCGCGCCCGGCGCGGGCGTGCCGGATCACTTCCATATGCACCTTGGTCACCAGCGGACAGGTCGCGTCGAACACCCGCAGCCCACGCCGCGCCGCCTCCCGCCGCACCGCCTGTGAGACCCCATGGGCGCTGAAGATCACTGTCGCCCCATCAGGCACCGCATCGAGTTCGTCGACAAAGACCGCGCCGCGATCGCGCAAGCGACCGACGACGAAGCGGTTGTGGACCACCTCATGCCGCACATGAATCGGCGCCCCGAACAGGTCCAGCGCGCGCTCGACGATGTCGATTGCGCGGTCTACACCGGCACAGAAGCCGCGGGGGTTGGCGAGGAGGATGTTCATTGTTCCGGGCTGAGGGCTGAGGGCTGAGGGCTGAGGGCTGAGGGCTGAGGGCTGAGGGCTGAGGGCGGTCGCTGCCAGAGCCTCTCGAGACTGCCAATATACGTCAAGCCCCGATCGCACGCTTGAAGCACCAGATGATGTTTATCCTCCCCCGTCAGCGGGCGCGACTCAAACCGATGCAGCGATGCGAAGCCCTGAGCCGGGGTCGGAATCGGAATCGGAGTCGAGAGCGGCATGGGGTTTGGCCATCAACGACTAGCCGTGTACCGGGCAGTCATCAACAACGTCGTCAGGGAGTACCGCCGCACTCGACCAGATCGTGGCGATGCTGACAACGCAGGGCGGCGTGGCTACACGGTTCACGAGGAGCCAGTTGGATACGCCGGACAAGGTTCGATTCCGATACCGATTCCGACCCCGACCCCGAGCTGAGCTCCCTGGCGGCAGAGAATTCCGCCTTGACGAGAGCCGCTACTACATCAGTTGAATCACACTCCCGTCTACCCTCGGCCCCGCACTTCTGACCCCTCAGCCCTCAGCCCTCAGCCCTGCCCTTCCGTCCCCTCAGCCCTTGACCGAAAGAACACCTCATACACCAACAAAATCGCCACGCCCACCGTAATCCCGCTATCGGCAATATTGAAAGCCGGCCAGTGCCAGGTGCCGGCGTAGACGTCGATGAAGTCGATCACGTGGCCGTAGCGGACGCGGTCGATGACGTTGCCGATGGCGCCGCCGAGGATCAGCACGATCGGGATCCGTGGCAGCCAGCCGCGGGCGGGTTCGCGCCAGAGCCAGATCAGTAGGACCACGCTGATGACCGTGGCAGCCGTCAGGAAGAAGACCGTTTGCCAGCCGTCGGCTGAATGAAACAGGCTGAAGGCGCCGCCGCGGTTGTAGACAAGCGTCCAGTTCAAGCCAGGAAACACCGGCACCGGTTCGGCATAGCGCAAGGCGGCCAGCGCCCAGGCCTTGGTCCATTGGTCGGCGATGACGACAAATGCGCTGACCAGCAACAGGCGCAGGTTGGTGAGGCCGCCAGCGGCGGCGGGCCCGGTCATTCGGCGGATTCCACTGGACGAGGGCTGAGGGCTGAGGGCTGAGGGGTCAGGGAAAGCCGGCAACCGTGAGGCCGCACTGACTGGGTCGACAGACGAGCGCGCGGATCCTGGGTGATCGGGACGCCTGAAGTCCCCCTTGCCAGAAGCGAACAAGCCACGGGCACGACCTTGAGTCTTGGGCCCCGCTCTTCTGACCCCTCAGCCCTCAGCCCTGACCCCTCGCTTCCGGACCCCTCAGCCCTCAGCCCTAGCCCCTGGAACTCAAAACCAGCCACGTCGCTCGCCCTCCCCGTCCACATTCTCTACGCAACGGCCGCAGAGCTCCGGATGCTCGGCGTGCTCGCCGATGTCCGGCCGATGGTGCCAGCAGCGGACGCACTTGGGGTCGTCCGAGCGCATGGCCTCCACGGCCACAGTGCCGATGCCGTCGATCTCAAAGCGCTGTCCGGGCGCGTCGTCGCGCATGGGCTCCAGTTGCAAGGCACTGACGATGAACGGAAAGCGCAGCTCGTCGCCAAAGGGCGCGAGTCGACCGATCAGTTGCTCCGGCAGGTACAGCGTCACCGCCGCGTCCAGACTCGATCCGATCAGCTTGCTGACCTGGCGCATCGGTTCGAGTACCTGGGCGACGGCTTCGCGCAGCTTGCGTAGATCCTCGACCAGGGCAGCTCCGAGCGGCGCGTCGGCTGGCAACGGTACCAGGCCCTCGTACCAGGTCTGGTACAGCACGCTGGGCATGCGCTCACCCGGCATGTGGGACCAGATCTCCTCGGCGGTGAAGGACAGGATCGGCGCCATCTGCCGCACCAGCGCCTCCAGCACGTGGTACATCGCGCTCTGGCCGGAGCGCCGTGCGATCGAATCGGCGCGCAGCGTATACATCCGGTCCTTCAGCACGTCCAGATAGAAGGCGCCCAGATCCACGCTGCAGAACTGGTGCAGTTCCTGGTAGATCTGGTGGAACTGGTAGTCCTCAAAGGCGCGTTCGACCCGCTGCTGCAGGCCATGGGCGCGATCCAGCACCCAGCGGTCCAGCGGCAACAGCTGTTCGGTGGGCAGCAGATCGCGCGTCGGATCGAAACCGTCCAGATTGGCGAGCAGATAGCGGCAGGTGTTGCGGATCCGGCGGTAGGAATCGGCGACCCGCTTGAGGATCTCGTCCGACACGCTCATCTCGTTGCGGTAATCGGTGGCCGATACCCACAACCGCAGGATGTCGGCGCCGAGCGCGTTCATGACCTGCTGCGGCGCAACCACGTTGCCGAGCGACTTGCTCATCTTGCGGCCCTGCGCATCAACCGCGAAGCCATGGGTCAGGACCTGCTTGTAGGGCGCCGCCTGGCGCATCGCCACACCAGTCAGCAGTGCCGACTGGAACCAGCCGCGATGCTGGTCCGAGCCTTCCAGGTACAGATCGGCCGGCACGCCCAGCTCAGCGTCGCGCTCGAGCACGCAGGCGTGGGTCACGCCCGAATCGAACCAGACATCCAGAATGTCCGGCACCTTGTCGTATTGCTCGGCCTGATCGCCAAGCAAGTCTGCCGGATTGAGCTGATACCAGACGTCCGCCCCACCCTGCTCGACCCGCTCGGCGACCTGGCGCATCAATCCCGCGCTGTCCGGGTGCGGCTCACCTGTGTGCTTGTCGATGAACAACGCGATCGGCACGCCCCAGGTGCGCTGGCGCGAGATGCACCAGTCCGGCCGGTTGTCTATCATGCCGCGGATGCGCGCCTCGCCCCAGTTCGGCACCCAACGCACGGTGTCGATCGCGGCCAGCGCGTCGGCGCGCAGATTGGCGGCGTCCATGCTGATGAACCATTGCGGCGTGGCGCGGAAGGCGACCGGCGTCTTGTGTCGCCAGCAGTGCGGGTAGCTGTGCAGAAAGGGCTCGTGCGCGAGCAGCGCATGGCGCTTGCGCAGCAAGTCGATCACCGCGTCGTTCGCCTTCCAGATATGCATGCCTTCGACATAATCGGTGCCTGGCACGAAGCAGCCATTGCCGGCGACCGGATTGAGCACCTCAAGGCCATAGCGCTGACCGACCTCGAAGTCCTCCTGGCCATGTCCGGGCGCGGTGTGGACCGCGCCGGTACCGACTTCGAGGGTGACGTGATCGCCGAGGATCACCGGCGAGGCGCGGTCGTAGAAAGGATGGTGCAGCTGCAGATGCTCCAGCGCCGAACCTTTCACCGTCGCCAGCACCGGTGCGTCGGGCTGATCGTAGCGCGCCATCACGGTCTCGCGCAGGCCCTCGGCGACGATCAAGCGCAGCGGCGTGCCACCCGGATCGACCGCATCGACCACCGCGTATTCGAGCTCGGCGTTCAGCGCCACCGCCAGATTGGCCGGCAGCGTCCATGGCGTGGTGGTCCAGATCGGAATCGCGTAGCGCGCGTCGGCGTCAGCTTTCAAACCCAGCCGCTGAGCCGCATCGACCGGATCGGCCGCCAGGAAGGCCACATCGACCGCCGGCGAGGTCTTGTCCATGTACTCGATTTCTGCCTCGGCCAACGCCGAGCCGCAGTCGAAACACCAGTGCACCGGCTTGGAGCCACGGCGTAAATGGCCGTTTTCGATGATCCGCGCCAGCGCCCGCAGCATGTCGGCTTCATAGCGAAAATCCATCGTCTGATAGGGCTTTTCCCATGCCCCGAGCACGCCCAGCCGCTTGAAATCGCGTCGCTGGGCGTCGATCTGCTTGCCGGCGTATTCACGGCAGGCCTGGCGGAAGGTAGCCGCGTCGACCTTGACCCCGACCTTGCCGATCTGCTTCTCAACCTGCAACTCGATCGGCAGGCCGTGACAATCCCAGCCCGGCACGTATGGTGCGTCGAAGCCGGCCAGCAGGCGCGACTTGACCACGATGTCCTTCAGGATCTTGTTCACCGCGTGGCCGATATGGATCTCGCCGTTGGCGTACGGCGGGCCGTCGTGCAGCACGAAGCGCGGCCGGCCGGCGGTATGCGCGCGCAGCTGGCCATACAGATCGCTGGCTTCCCACTGCGCCAGCGCATCGGGTTCGCGTCGGGGCAGATCGGCCTTCATCGCGAAATCGGTCTTGGGCAGACGGATCGTCGCCTTGTAGTCCCGCTTGTCCGGGCCGGTCTGGTCGCGCTCTGTGCTCATCGGTGGCTCCTTGCCATGTCCAGGTAATGCCGAGCCTCGCTCGCATCCTTTGCAATCTGCGCCATCAGCGCGTCCAGCCCGTCAAAGTGCCATTCATCCCGCTGCTTGGCAACGAATTCGACACACAGACGCTGGCCATAGAGGTCCGCGTCGAAGTCGAACAGATGCACTTCCAGCAACGGATCGCCACCGCCGACCGCGGGCCGTACCCCGAGGCTGGCGACCGCGGGGTGATGATCGAGTTCGTCACGGTGCACCCAGGCCGCGAAGATCCCGCTGAAGGCCATCGTCTGCGACGGCCAGCGCAGGTTGGCGGTCGGAAAGCCCAGTTTGCGACCCAGCTGCTTGCCGCGGCGGACCTTGCCGGAGTAGCGATACGGTCGTCCCAGCAAGACCTGGGCCTGATCGAAATGACCGCCGATCAGTGCAGCGCGTACGCGCGATGAGCTGATCGGCAGGTCGGCGTCGAGCAATGGCACCACTTCGGCTGCATCAAGGCCGGCCTCGCGCATTGTCTGCAAGTCGCCCTTGCGGCCGCGACC
>JBGTIE010000506.1:0-3120 GCA_041745855.1 Lysobacterales bacterium
GGTACGCCGCCGAGCAACACGCCGGCACCACCCTGGGCCTTTTCCATCGCGTGCGCGCCGGCCTGGATCGACATCCGTCCGGCCACTTCGCTCATCGGCTCCAGCAGCGGCAGGCCGCCCTTGCGGTCGGTGACAGTCTCGTAGGCGATCGCGGTGCAGCCGGACTTGACCAGCGCGGCGGTCTGATCTGGATCGGGCGCCAGATGCAGATAGGTGTAGAGCAGCTGACCCTCGCGCAGCATCGCGCATTCGACCGGCTGCGGCTCCTTTACCTTGATGATCATCTCGGCGCGGGCAAAGATCTCGGCCGCGGTGTCGACGATCTGCGCGCCAGCCTTCTCGTACAGCTCATCGGTCAATCCGATGGACTTGCCGCCGTCGCGCTGGATCAGCACCTGGTGACCGGCCGCGGTCAGCTCGCGCGCGCCGGCCGGCGTCAGGCCGATGCGGTATTCGTGATTCTTGATCTCTTTGGGAACACCGATAAGCATGCCGAAGCCCTCCCGGGGCATTTGAGGTGGTTAGTCGCAGCGCGGGCGGTCATGGCCCGAGGTCCTATTGTATAGGGCACAGGGCCCAGGGCTCAGGGCCCAGAAGAGCAAGCGCGCTTCGATGTTTGGCGGGCGTCGAATCCGCTCTTGACCTGCTGGGCCCTGGGCCCTGAGCCCTGGGCCCTGAAGCCACGTCGGGGCTTCGAATCATGGCTTGCCCTCGCACCCGCCTGATGCGCAGTCAATCGACCATACCGATGACCTTGGCCAACGTCTCAAAGATCCGGTCAATCTGCCCCCGCTCGATGATCAGCGGTGGCGATAGCGCGATGACGTCGCCGGTGGTGCGGGTCAGCAGGCCGTGGTCGTGGAAGCAGCGGGTGAAGACCTCAAACGCGCGGGTGCCGATGGCGCCTGGACGCGAGGACAACTCGATCGCGCCGATCAGACCAAAGTTGCGGATGTCGATGACGTGCGGCAGGCCCTTCAGGCGGTGGATCGCGTCTTCCCAGTAGTCGCCATGCTCGATTGCGCGCTCGAACAAGCCTTCCTCGGCGTAGGTGTCCAGCGTCGCCAGCGCGGCGGCGCAGGCGAGCGGGTGACCGGAATAGGTGTAGCCGTGGAACAACTCGATCAGGTGCTCGGGGCCGTGCATGAAGGCCTGCTGGATGTGCTCGGCGCAGAGCACTGCACCCATCGGCACGCTGCCGTTGCTCAGGCCCTTGGCGGTCGTGATCAGGTCCGGCAGCACATCGAAGCGTTGCGCCGCGAAGGCCTTGCCAACCCGGCCGAAGCCGGTGATGACCTCGTCGAAGATCAGCAGGATGCCATGCTTGTCGCAGATCTCGCGCAGGCGTTTCAGATAGCCCTCAGGCGGCAGCACCACACCGGCCGAACCGGCGATCGGCTCGACGATGACCGCGGCGATAGTACTGGCGTCATGCAGCGCGACTAGCCGCTCCAGGTCCTCGGCCAGTTCGATGCCGTGCTCGGGCAGGCCACGCGAAAAGGCGTTGCGCTCGATATCCAGCGTGTGGCGCAGGTGATCGACACCGGGCAGCAGGCTGCCAAAGAACTTTCGGTTGTTCGGCAGGCCGCCCACGGAGATGCCGCCGAAGCCGACACCGTGATAACCCTTTTCGCGACCGATCAGGCGCGTGCGCTGGCCTTCGCCGCGTGCGCGGTGGTATGCGATCGCGATCTTCAGCGCGGTGTCGACCGATTCGGAGCCGGAATTGGTGAAGAAGACCTGCTTGATGTTCGGCGGCGCGATTTCGACCAGCCGCTGCGCCAGCTTGAAGGGCAGTGGGTGGCCCATCTGGAAGGTCGGCGCGAAATCCATCGTCTCGATCTGCTGCTGCACCGCCTTGACGATGCGTGGCCGCGCGTGACCTGCGTTGCAGCACCACAGCCCGCCGGTGCCGTCGAGGATCTCGCGGCCGTCGTCGGACCGGTAGTACATACCGCTGGCCGAGACCAGCAGCCGGGGTCGGCTGCGAAACTGGCGATTGGCCGAAAAGGGCATCCAGAAGGATTCCAGATCCGCCGGCGTACTGGTTGCCTGGGACTGGTAATGCGCGCTCAGATCGGAGCCGGAATCAGGCGTATTCGAAGTCGAATCAGGCATGCTGGCGGTCTGCCCAAAGGAGCTCGGTGAACGCTAGCAGTGTTGAAAAAACTTTACAACGAAGCGCCAAAGTGGCGTTCATCTTGCGTGGATGTGGGTGGGGTGTAAATTATCCCGCAACAGGCAGGGTCAAGCGAGGTGCAGACGCGGGTGGATATCGGTGAACGTTTACGACGGGTGCGGGAAAACCGAGGCCTGAGCCAGCGCGAACTGGCGCGGCGGGTCGCGGTGACCAACAGCAGCATCTCGCTGATCGAGCAGAACAAGGTCAGCCCGTCGATCAGTTCCTTGAAGAAGGTGCTGGACGGCATCCCGATCTCGCTCGCGGATTTCTTTACGCTCGACCTGGACACGCTGGGCGAAGGGCCGTACTACGCCGCAGACGAGCAGCCCGACGTAGGCAAGGAGCCGATCCACTATTTTCTGGTCGGCCACAACCGCCCCGGCCGTCAGCTGTGTCTGTTGCGCGAGGTCATGCCCCCGGGAAGCGACACCGGCGAGGAAATGCTCAGTCATGACGGCGAAGAAGGCGGCGTGATCGTCGCCGGCGAAGTCGAAGTGCAGATCGGCGACCAGGTCCGCGTGCTGAAGGCGGGCGAGGCCTACTACTTCGACAGCCGCACCCCGCATCGGTTTCGGAATGTGGGGGAAGTGGAGGCGTTGATAGTGAGCGCGTCGACGCCGCCAACTTTTTGAGCAGGGCTGAGGGCTGAGGGCTGAGGGCTAGAAGAGCGGGCCCGGGCGCAAAAGAGCCGCGGAGGAAAGTAGGAGGTCGGTGCGCGTAAGCGAACCGCATCGAGCAAGGTCCAGGAGAGCAGTTCCAGTGGCCAGTGAAGAGCAAAAGCGCCGAGGTCATGGGGTAGAAGTAGCGCGGTCCCGGCGCGCGTGGTACTGCGGTTTTCGCCCCGGTAGAGTTCGCGCCGGCGGCCGCGGGTTTGGGCTGGTTGCGGTCCGCGGCTCTTGCTCATTACGGGCTACTGGAACTGGCCACTGGAACTGCTC
>JBGTIE010000507.1:0-2980 GCA_041745855.1 Lysobacterales bacterium
GCCAGGCTGTCGAGCACGGCGCTGCCGATGACCACCCCGGCCAGCAGGTAGCCATCGAAGCTGCCGCCGCGCTGCATCGAATTGAGCGAAACCAGTACCGCCTGATTGCCGAGCAGCAGCACTGTAAGCGCGGGCGCGTCGCGGGAGTCGGCCAGATCCAGCAGGGGCTCGATCGATGGCCTGCTGCCGCGTGCCAGCAGCGGCCCGGAACTGGCCAGGACCGCACCATCGTTGCCGAGCACCGCGCTGACATCAAGGTTCAGCGGCCGGCTGCGCTCGGCGAGCAGGTCAGCGACCGAACTCACATCGCCCTGCAATCCCGGCAGGTTCGCGCTCTCCAGCGCCTGTGCGATATAGGCGACGAAGGCCTGATCCTCGCTCAACGACGCAGCGCGGATATGCAGCGATTCGCCGCGGTAAGCTTCCAACTGCTGCTGGGCCGGCAGGCTACGGGCCAGGTCCCGCTCGGCCAGGTAGCCGCTCAGCGCGTTGCCCTGCCAGTGCTGCCCGACGAACGCCGCCGCCAGCAACAGCAACGCGAGCCCGACGCCGGTCGCTACGAGTTTGTTCATCGCAGCGCGCCACGCAAGGGCGGCCGGCTGATCTCCAGCTGCCCGCTCAGTGTGGCGCTGCTCGGCACCGACTGGCGCTGACTGATCAACGAGCCACGCGGGTGCCAGTAAACCAGTTCACCCGGGCCTGGCGGCAGACCGCTCAGCTCGAAGCTGCCATCGGCTTTCGGTCGGGTGTAGTGGGGCGTGTCCAGCACCAGGATATTGGCCGCCATCGCCCGGTGGACGTTGCAGCTGAGCAAGATCAGACCAGCCCGGTCGAAGCGCTGCTCCGGCGACTCACCCTCGCCATAGAAGCCCAGATCGAAAACCTGCTGCGGTGTGCTTGAAAACACGTTGTGGAGCACCGGGTCACCGTTCGGAAAGCTGACCGTGCTGCCCACCGGGATGATCAGCAGTGCCGGATCGAAGGCCTTGTTGCGGGTATAGACACTGTAGCGACCAGGCTTGGGCGGCACCGATCCCGCGCTGGGGCGGAAATAGACCACCGCATCGGCCACCTCAGCTGCATTGACCGTCTGGCGGCCGCTCGCGCGCAGGCTGAGTTGGCCGCGCAGAGTTTGGCCGGAAAGACTTGCGACCGGCTCGGCCCTGGCGATTTCGATCGGCGCAGCTTCGGCGGGACGGGTTGTTTCAGCTACCGCTGGCGGTGGTGTCGGCGCGGGAGTGGCTGGCGCTGGGACCGGCTTGGCGGACGGGATGGGGCGTTCGATTGGCTGGCCGAGCGATGAGCTTTCCGCCTTCCCGATCGCCGTGTTCGCAGCTGGCACAGGCGGCTGCTGGCCGGTCGCAGAGGCGGATGACGGAGGTGCGACTGCCGGCTGGGGCGGCGACGACAGTGCTGTTTCGGCGCGCGTGGGTGACGGCTGAGCGGTCGGCGTCTGCCTGATCACCACCGAATCCGGGCCGGACGTAGCGGCCGGACGGACCGGCAGGGCGACTTCGGCGGTTCGCTCAGGTTCCACCACGGTCGCTTCAGGCGGCGGCGATTCTGCCGCTGTCGCGATTGCTGACTGGGGTTCAGCAGCAGAGCGCTGAGTCGTGCTGTCCGGACCAGTGCTCGAAACGCCGGCACAAGCCACCAGCCACATCGCCATCAAGAGGGTTGCCGACGCGCGGGCCGGTGAGGTGATTGCAAAGCCGCGCCCAGGTGCCGCGTGGACCGGTTGAATCGTGGATTGATCGATCATGTGAACCCTGCAGCATCAGACTGCGCCCGCAGTTGGGCCAGTTACGCGAGGCATACGGCCCGGATTGCGGATGTGGATGCAGGGGCAATGTGACGATGTGTTCTGGTTGCGTGATCGACGCGTGTGCATTGCCACCGCACACCCTGAAGGAACTGTAGCGGCTGCTTGCAGGCGACCGCGAAAGCGGGCTTTGGGACCGGTCCGGAAGCGCAGATCCCACAATCTGGGGCTTCGCCCCTGCCCGAGTACAACTCGGGGTTCCGTTGTCCGAAGCACAAAGCTCCTCGGTTGGAAGTAGCGCGGTTCCGGCGCGCGTCGGGCCGCGATCTTCGCACCCGGTCGCTTTCGCGCCGGCGGCCGCGTCTCCATGCGGAGCAAAGGCGAAAACAAGAGAGCCCGGGCAAGTGCCAGGAGCAAGAGCTTCGCCTGCGGGCCACCCAACAACTTGCGTACGCCCTTGCTCCTGACTGCAACTGGCACTGGCCCCTGGAACTGCTCTTCGCTCAGCGCTCCGCGCGGGTCTGCGGCTGGATGCCCTCGATCTTGCCGACCTTGGCGCTCGGGTCGACGAACAGCTTGGTGTATTCGTTCTCGACCCGGATCGTGCCGCGGATCTCGCTGTTGGCGCCGATCACCACGGTCGGGCCGCGCTTGCCGTTGCCCCACCAGGTGTAATTTCCCTTGGGCTTCTTGACCACCAGATCACCGTCGACGATCGTGCCGGCCAGCAGGTCGACCGAACCGTTGACCGTGACTATGTCACCACCGATGCGAGTGGCACGGGTTTCGATGCTGCCGTTGACCAGTTGCAGGTCCTTGCCGATCGTCGCCTGATCCAGCTTGATGCTGCCATTGACCGATTCGATCGAACCGCCAACCGCGGCACCGCTGCCAAGGCTGATCGTTCCATTGACCGTTTCCAGATCGCCGTCGGCAACGAAGCCGGCACCTGCCTCAATTCGGCCGTTTACCGTCTCGGCGCTGCCGGTGCGGGCGTTGACGCCAAAGCGAATGCTGCCATTGACGGTTTCGGCGCTACGCACCGACGCGCCATCACCAATGCGGATTGCGCCGTTGACCGATTCGACATCCTTGACCTCGGTGTTGTCGGCCACGGTGATGGACTTGTTGACGGTGCTCTCGCTGGTCCCGGCGACGACCGCGGTCGCAGCGGTGGCGCTGCCGGCGAAGGCGAGCAGCAGGGCGGCGGCGAGGGCG
>JBGTIE010000508.1:0-4106 GCA_041745855.1 Lysobacterales bacterium
CCGGGAAGCGCTCGCGCAGCATGCGCAGGCGGTTGCCGACCGACTCGGAGTCGCTGGCGCGCAAGTCGACGACGGCAACGTCGGGCTCCAGCGCGGCCAGGTCAAACAACCCGGGCTCGTCGCACGAAACCTGCCCAACGACGCGCCTCCTCGACTCGGCCGGCAACTGCAACGCCGGAAAGGCGCTGCAATCACCAATCTGGACAACGACCACACTGTCACTCATCAGACCGAATCCCACGCGACCATTCGATGGCCGCAGCCATCATATCGCGAGCGGCGCTGATCGGCATGGAAGAGGGTCACGGTCGCGGCGGCGGCGGCGGGAAAGAAGAGCCAGAGCATTTCAACACAAAGGACACGAAGGACACAAAGGAAAGCGTTCACGATCAATAACTTAGCGCTGGAGGCGATTTGCGAGATCACGAACCGTACGCGCGTCTGCTCGCTGCCCTACCGCCCTGAAAGGGCAGCACAAGTTAGCCTGGGGCAACGCCCCAGGTATCCAGACCATCAGAACCTGAGCCCTGAAGGGGCGGCCAATGGTGGGCCCCAACCGTGGATCCGGTTCGACGTGCCGGTTTCGCATCTCGCCATGAACATCACGTAACCCATTTATTCGTCATTGCGAGCCCCGCGCCGCTCAATCTCCAATCGTAGACGCGCTCCCGTTCGGCGTGGGCCGCGGCAATCCAGTGCTCCTTGTGAGCTCTTCCTTTGTGTCCTTTGTGTCCTTTGTGTTGAAAAGCTCTTATCTGGAAAAGCTCAGCGCTGCATCGTCTGCCGTCCACCGAAGGCGTGAGCCAGGGTGTGGCGGTCGGTGTACTCCAGTTCGCCGCCGACCGGGATGCCGTGGGCGAGGCGGGTGACCTTGATCTGGGCGGCCTGGGCGATTTCAGCCAGCAGGTGGGCGGTAGCTTCGCCTTCGACGGTCGGGTTGATCGCCAGGATCAGCTCGCTCACCGGCTCGTCGCCGAGGCGCTGGGCAAGATGCGCCAGGCCCAGCTGTTCCGGGCCGCAGCCGTCCAGGGGGGATAGGCGGCCGTGGAGGACAAAATAGCGCCCGCTGTAGCCGGTCGCCTGCTCCAGCGCGAGCAGATCGGCTGGGGTTTCGACCACGCACAGGGTCTCGGTACTGCGCTTGTCATTGCGGCAGATCGGGCAGAGCTCCTCGTCGCTGTAGTTGCGACAGGAGCTGCAGCGGCGGACCCGCTCGACCGCATTACCCAGGGCCTGCGTCAATGCCCGCGCCGCCCGCCGTTCTCCGGCCAGCAGCTGAAAAGCCATCCGCTGCGCGGTCTTGCGGCCTACGCCGGGAAGGGCGCGGAGGGCTTCTATGAGGTTTTCGAGCGAAGCGGACATCAGGGCCCAGGGCTCAGGGCCCAGGGCCCAGTGGAGGGGCGAGGGCTTCCGGCACAGGGCCCAGCCAGGGCAACACGCACGGCGCACCTTCGAAAGCCGGGAGAGGCGCATTGCATGGGCATCTCTGAACCGCTCCTGCCGCTCAATTGGTGCATCAAGTCAACCTTGTCGTCATCGCCATGCCGCCGCCTTATTGCATCCTGGCGCGGAGCGCTGTGCCGTCGTCGCTCTACTGGGCCCTGGGCCCTAAGCCCTGGGCCCTGGGCCCCGAACCGCAAGCCTTCACACTGGCCTTAGAATGGCAACCCCATGCCCGGTGGCAGATTCAACCCCGCAGTGGCCTGCTTCATCTGGCTTTCGGTGACCGTGGTGACCTTGTTGACGGCGTCGTTGATGGCCGCGACGAGCAGGTCTTCGGCCATCTCCGGGTCGTCCTTGAGCAGTTCGCGGTCAATGCGCACTCGGCGAGCCTCGTGGCGACCGCTCATGGTCACGCTGACCAGTCCGCCGCCGGCCTGACCTTCCACCTCGAGCCGGCTCAGTTCTTCCTGTGCCAGCTTCATGTTTCGCTGCATCTGCTCCTGCATCTTCTGCGCTTGCTGCAGCAGCTGTCCCATCTGTCCACGCATATCGGTTGCCTCCCGGTTGGGCGAAGTGGCCAAGCTGGGCATTGTCGCCGATTGGCGGTGAGTTTGGGGTTTGAGGGGCTTTTGCTTTGGCTCTCGCCATTGGTAGGAGCCAGCCTGCTGGCGAAGTCCTCCAAGAGCAAAGCGGCGCCAGGTCGCCGCACTCCAAAAGGGGCCGCACGCGCCACCATTTGGAGTGCGCTGGCCTGACCGGAGACAGCGCTTTGCTTCTCCGCTCTTGGCCTCGCCGTCGCTCCGTTGGGCGACGCGGCCGCCGGCGCGAAAGGGAACGACGAGAACTGCTCCTGAGTCAGCCCTTAAACTGCGCGAAGTATTGCCGAAAGAACGCATCAGCCTCCTTGGCCGAGGCGCGCAAGGACCTCAGCTCGGATTCGGTCAGCATCACTGCGGGCAATAAGGTAGCGGGCTTCGGACTCGGTGAGGCGGTCGAATCCGAAGCCGAACTGATCGCGCCACCATTCTTCGAGTTTTCCATGGATCGATTGCAACCTGAGTAGTGTGTCAGCCTTGAGGGCCAGAATAACCGAATGAGGCTTGCCAGTCAGTGCGGTTGCACCGATGACGCGACCGCCCCGGCTCAGCACATGCCCGCGTAGGTTTGCCAGCGTCGCACCTTGACCGAGGAAGTCATCGACCATCAAGTAATCCGCATCGGCCTGAACTGCCCCGGCAAACCGAGGCTGCACGGCCAGCCTGTAGTAGCCGTCACGCCCGGTTCTGCCGACGAGATTGGCCTGCATGACATCGTCGTCGACGATCCAACCTGCGCGCGTGGCAATGTAACTTGCCAGCGCCCGTGGGATAGGATTTGTGCCAGCGCTTTCGATGGCGTAGACCGGCAGCAGGATCGGTCGGCTTCCGGCATACGTGGCTATCAAGGATGAGACAACCTCGACGCTTGCCAATGAATCTACCAGGCGCGCGGCCGATAACATGTCGCCGGCCTTTGCCGCCGCGTAGTCCGGATGCTGCTTCACAGACTTCTCGGCAGCATGCAGTGCCACTGGAGGGAAATCCTCAGGCCAGCCCTGGCGTGGGACGAAGTCCGATGCGTTGATGTTTGCAAGCATGCCACGGATGCTTCGGGCTGCCGTTTCGAGTAGAAACGCGGCCGCCGGCGCGATCACTACTGGGACGAAGACCGATATCGTGCGCGCGCCGGAACCGCGCTACTTCCAACCGACCGGCCTAACGCTTCCGGACGAAAGCCAAAACCGCGTCCGCGGTCGCCTGCAAGCAGTCTCTACAGTTCCTTTCCGGCCTCGTCGCTACCCCTCTCCGCGCTACGCAACTGTGCATACAGCTCCGTCGGGTCGATGGGCTTGTGGAGGACGACGTCGGCGCCGGCTTCGAAGGCGGCGTCGCGGTCGGCGGGGAGGACGCGGGCGGTGAGGACGATGATCGGTCGGCGCTGGCCGCCGGCGCCGGTCAGGGCGCGGGTCATCCGGATCAGGGTCAGGCCGTCGACTTCCGGCAGGCCCAGGTCGGTGATCAGGCCCAGCGCGGGATCGCTGCGCAGCAGGGCCAGGGCGCTCAGCGCTTCGCCGACGGCCTCGACCTGAAAGCCGCCTTCGGCCAGTTCGTGGGTCAGGCTGGCGCGCTGCAGTGGATCATCTTCAACCAGCAACCAACGGCGACTGGACGGAACAGTCGCGGCGTCGTCGCTCGCGGGCGCTGGAGAGGTCATGCCGGGCGTCGGTGGCGCCACGGCACGTGGTAATTCCAGCGCAAAGCGTGCGCCCGAAAGTCCGAGCGGCGGGTCAACCAGGATCAGTCGGCCGCCCATCACCTGGGCCAGATCGCGGGCAATCGCCAGACCCAGGCCGAGACCGCGGCCATCGGCGTCGAGCTGACGATGGGCCTGGAACACCGCGTCGCGATCGCTGGCGGGAATGCCCGGGCCATCATCCTGGACCCACAGTTGTACGCGATCGCTGTCGAGGGCGCGCCAGCCCAGCTCGATCCGTCCGCGCTCGGTGAACTTCAGCGCGTTGCCGAGCAGGTTGTCGAGGATCTGCAGCAGGCGTGAACGGTCGACCCGCACCGCCAGCGCCAGCGCCGGGTCGCCGGCGATGACCAGCGTCAGCTTGCGCGCAT
>JBGTIE010000509.1:0-2212 GCA_041745855.1 Lysobacterales bacterium
CGCATGGCCTCGGGCAGGAACGCGACCAGGCTGGCCCGGTTGGGGCCGAGTGCGTCGAGCGCACCGGAGTTGATCAGGGTCTCCAGCACCCGCTTGTTCGGTCGCGAACGCTCCAGCCGGACCAGCAGATCGTTCAGGTCGGCAAAGGGGCCGCCGGCGCTGCGTGCTTGCGCAATCGCCGCGCCGACCTGCATGCCGACGCCCTTGATGGCTCCCATACCGTAGCGGATCTGGCCGTTCTCCTCGGCTTCGAACTTCCAGTAGCTTTCATTGACGTCCGGCCGGCGCACGGTCAGGCCGGCGCGTTTGCAGTCGCGCAGGAACTCGACCACCTTTTCGGTATGGTCCATGTCCGAGCTGAGCACGGCGGCCATGAACTCGGCCGGATAGTGGGCCTTCAGCCAGGCGGTCTGGTAGGACACCAGCGCGTAGGCGGCCGAGTGCGACTTGTTGAAGCCGTACTCGGCAAACTTCTCCATCAAATCGAAGATGCCGGTGGCGACCTGCGCAGCGATCCCGTTGGCGACTGCGCCGGATTCGAAGATCGCGCGCTGCTGGGCCATCTCCTCGGCCTTCTTCTTGCCCATCGCGCGGCGCAGCAGGTCGGCGCCTCCGAGTGTGTAGCCGGCCAGCACCTGGGCGATCTGCATCACCTGTTCCTGGTAGACGATCACCCCGTAGGTGGGCTTGAGGATCGGCTCGAGCAGCGGATGGGGATAGCTGACTTCCTGGCGGCCGTGCTTGCGCTCGACGAAATCGTCCACCATGCCCGACTGCAGTGGGCCGGGCCGGTACAGCGCGACCAGCGCGATGACGTCGTCGAAACAGTCCGGCTGCAGCTTGACGATCAATTCCTTCAATCCGCGCGACTCGAGCTGAAACACCGCGGTCGTCTCGGCGCGCTTGAGCAGCCGGTAGGTCAGGGCGTCATCCAGCGGCAGCTTGATGATGTCCAGCGGCGGCTCGCCGGCGCGGTCGCTGCGCCGGTTGATCGCTTCGACCGTCCACTGGATGATCGTCAGTGTGCGCAGGCCGAGGAAATCGAACTTGACCAGCCCGATTTCCTCCACGTCCTTCATGTCGAAGTGGGTGACCGGGGTGTCTTTCGGGTCCTCCTGGTGGAGCGGTGAGTACTCGGTGATCGCTTCGGGCGCGATGACCACGCCGCCGGCGTGCTTGCCGGCATTGCGCACCAGGCCTTCGAGCTCCAGCGCCAGGTCGACCAGCGGCCGGATCTCGTCGTCGCTCTCGTACAGCTGGCACAGCTCGGCGCTGATCCGCTCGCCTTCCTTCTGCGCCTTCTCGGTGCGCCCCAGCGCATCGCCCAGGGTGGTCCCGAGCGGCCGGTTCGGGATCAGCTTGGCGATCTTGTCGACCAGGCCGTAGGGCAGGTTGAGCACCCGGCCGGCGTCGCGCACGACCGCGCGCGCGGCCATCGAGCCGTGGGTGATGATCTGGCTGACCTTTTCACGGCCATAGCGCTCCCCGACGTAGCGGATCACCTCGTCGCGCCGGTCCATGCAGAAATCGATGTCGAAGTCGGGCATCGATACCCGTTCGGGATTGAGGAAGCGCTCGAACAGCAGGTCGTAACGCAGCGGGTCCACATCGGTGATGCCGGTGGCCCAGGCGACCAGCGATCCGGCGCCCGAACCGCGGCCGGGGCCGACCGGTATGCCCTGCTTCTTGGCCCAGCCGATGAAGTCGGCGACGACCAGGTAGTAGCCGGCAAATCCCATTTTCAGGATCACCGCCAGCTCATCGCTGAGCCGGCTGGCGTAGCTGGCCGCATCAAGGCCATTGGCGCAGCCGTGCTCGGCCAGTCGCTCGGTCAGACCAAGTTCGGCGTCGCGGGTCAGGAGCTGATCTTCGGTGGCGTCGGGCGGGCAGGGGAAGCGCGGCAGGTGGTAGGTGCCGCGCGGCAGGTCGAAGCTGCAGCGCTGGGCGATGGCGACGCTGTTGGCCAGCGCCTGCGGACACTCGGCGAACAGCTCGGCCATTGCCTCGGGTGTCTTCAGCCACTGTTCCTCGCTGTAGCGCCGCGGTCGATTGCGGTCGGCCAGCGCATAGCCATCGTGGATCGCCACGCGGGCTTCGTGGGCGTGGAAATCGCGTGCTTCCAGATAGCGCACATCGTTGCTGGCCACCGCCGGCAGATCGAGCCGGGCCGCCAGATCAGCCGCCAGCCGCCAGCCGGCCTCCTCGTGCTCGC
>JBGTIE010000510.1:0-3916 GCA_041745855.1 Lysobacterales bacterium
GGTAGCCTGTGCAGCGGGTCGCCAATGATCGTGGGCCCGCTGATCGGCAATTTTGATCCGGCGCCGTTGGCCGGCTCGCCACTGATCAATGCAGCTTGGGCAGCGCATGCGCCGGTTGATGACTATTTTCGCAACCAGCGCAATGTGCCCGACATAGGTGCAGTCGAGCACGGCGCCAGCGGCGGAGGTGGTGGGCCAGGCCTGCCCGATCCAATCTTTGGCAGCGGCTTTGACTGATCCACACAGCTGCATGGCGGCCTGAAATGGTCGCATCGAGTGCGCTTCGCCGTCGAAATTCGACGGCGAATGCGCATGTGGCTCGGCGGTGAGCCTGACCTCCAGCGTGAGGCACGGATTGATCATGCAGCGAGCATAGCCGGCCCACCAGGGCCGGTCTGTGCGTTAACGTACGTCAGCATCAGCTGGCCTGGTTGCCTGAACGAGCGCGTCGCCAAGCAGCGATTGCTGAACAACGGATTGCTGCTCACGTGGCTGGTCGTAATCATCGACCAGATTCCATTCTCCCGCGGCGGAGCCAGCGACGTGGGCCACCCTGAAGTGGCCCCAGGTGGCGCCGAAGCTCTGCCCGCTCTGGCCGCTGCTGGAGATGGCGCCGATGGCCAGGCCACGGTTGTCGTCGGGGCTGAGCCATGCCGGCGGAACGACCCAGCTCGTACCGAGCGAATGCAGGGTGATGCCGCCGTCCAGCGACAGCTGCGGCTGCACCGCGCCGCTGTGCGGGTCCAGTTGCAGGAACAACTCGATCGACGCTGCACCCAGCAGTTCGCTGCCATCCCAGTGCTCGGGCCCGAATCGGGCCGTCGACCGCGCGCCATCAACGCGCAATTCGACCAGGATCTCGCCACTGCCGCGTCCAGCCAGAGCAATCATCAGGTAGTTGTGCTGGTCGCCGTTGCCCAGGAACGCACCAAAGAACTGGCCTGTCTGTGGCGCGGTGGCGCTCCCACCGACCTCGAACCAGGGCGGCAGCAGCAGGGTGGAGACGACAAAGGGCGGCGTGCTGGTGTCGGCATTGACCCCAAACATGAAGCCGTTCGACAAGCCCGGCTGGACCGCCTCGACTCTCAGCAAACCAGTCGCGGCACCGGTCGCGAGCTGGTCTGGATCGAACAGTTCCGACCAGCTCGTCGAACCGTCCAGCGGCAACATCAGACCGGTAAATCCCCGCTCGAACAGGTCGCTGTCGGGTTCATGGCTGTAGCGGGAATAGAACAGCGGCAGTTCGGTCAACAATCCGTTGTCCGGGTCCAGCGCAAATACATCGCCACCGCCGATGCGTTCATGCACATGCGGGGCGACGTACAGGGAAGCCGGATGGGGGTTGCTCAGCGGCAACGGACGCACGTTGTTGATGGACTGTCCGCAGGCCACCGACAGCAGCAAGGCCGGGGCAGCGAGGGTGACGATGGCAGCTCGGGCTAGGCTCACAGGCTGGCTCCTGATGGTTGGCGACTTCCCGCCGATGCGAAAGCTTCCGGAACGAGCCGGAGTCGATGCGGAAAGTGGTGACCGTCACATTGGACCAGTTGGTGCAGTGATCTCTGTTCGACAACACACAGGTCGGCGGGTGGGTTGGGGTGCGGTTCAGGACGGTGAAGAGCGGAGTCGGGAGTCAGGAGTCGGGATTAGGGGCAAGAGCTCAAGCCAGTTCGTACTCGTACTCAGCATCACGGTACTCGTACTCGTACTCGATTCCATCACGGCTGCTTTCGGGTACGAGTACGAGTACCGTTGCACTGAGTACGAGTACGACAGTTCTGGGACGCGCACTTCCGACTCGATCAGGACGGATCTGGCTCGCGCGGTGGCAGGATGCGGGCGGCGGCACTGACCACGCGGCAGCCGCGCGGGACATCGGTGACGACGACCGTGTTGGCGCCGACGATGACATCGTCACCGACCTCGATTCGGCCTATGACCATTGCGCCGGCGCCGATGTAGACGCGGTCGCCGAGGACCGGGTAGCCATCGGTGCGGCCGCCGCCGCGCCCACCGATGGTGACCCCCTGGGCGATCGCGCAGCCTCGCCCCAGCCGGGCATGAATGTGAATGCCACCGGTGTGGCCGATGTGGAAGCCTGGCCCGATGTCCGAATTGGTCGACAGATCGGTATCGAAGGCGATTCGCACTCCCAGATTGAGCAGGTGGTAGATCAGCTTGAAGGGCAGCGCGAACAACCACGGCTGCAGTTGCCGGGTCCAGCGTCCATAGCGGTAGACCGCGATGGCCAGGAAGCCGAACTCACCCAAGGCCGACAGCCACGCGCGCAGCGGTCCATGGCAGACGCGGGCGTTCTTGTAATAGCGCCCGAAATCGGCTCGCAACGCGGACCTGGCCGGATGCTGTGGTGTGGCTGCAATGACGAGGGGATCAGCTGGCATGATGCCATGGTGGCCGCAAACGGCTGCCCGGATCTGTTTGCCACCGCACCGATAGGTACGGTCAGCGGCAAGCGGCTGCCCGCATCTGTTTGCCACCGCACCGATAGGCTCGGTCAGCGTTGCCTAGACTGGCCCTCCTGACGCCAATGAAGCGATCGAGTGCCATTGCCAGCCGTCCCGGCCCGATCCGGCATCGCGACGCACTACCGGCGTTATCTGAGCAGCAACGTTCTGGTGGTCGCGGCGGGATTCGTTTCCTTTCCGGTCATGGCCAGGTTGCTCGACAACCACCAGTTCGGCCTGCTCGGCTATTACGAAGCCTGGCTGCTGCTGGTCGCCGGCGTGCTCAAGCTCGGCGCCCAACACACGATCCTGCGCTTCTATCCGCATCAGGCCACGCCGACGCAGCTGCGCGCCTTTCGCACCGATCAGGTGCTGCTGCCCTTCGCGCTGTCGCTGCTGCTTTGGTTGTGCTGTGTCGCCGCTGCCCTGGCCTTCGGTGATCGCCTGGCGGCAGCCGAGCGACCGATCGTGCTGTTGCTGCTTCTGACCCTGCCGCTGCTGGTCTGGTGCAGCCTGGTGGAGGCGGTGCTGTATGCGCTGGAGCGCTCGGACATCTCGCTCTGGCTCAAGACCAGCTGGCGCTGGAGCGAACTGGCGCTGGTGCTGCTGACCCTTGTCTACATTGAACGCGCCGCGGTCGGCGTGCTGGCCGCCAAGCTGGCCATTCTGGTGTTGGTCGCGGTCTGGCTGACGAGTTGGTTCTGGCGCTGGCAGCGGGCGCCGCTGGAGACACCGGACCGGATTCAGGTGCTGGCGGGCCTGAGCTTCGGGCTGCCGATGATGTTCAACGAACTGAGCAGCGTGATGTTTGGATTTGCCGACCGGATCATGCTGCGCGGCCTCACCGACAGCCTCGAGCAGGTCGGCATCTACACCATCGGCTATGGCCTGGCGATGGCGATCGGCATGCTGCTGGGGGTGACGTTGAACCAGGCCTTCACGCCGACCGCAGTGCGTCGCTACGAAACTGAAGGAGCCGGCGCGGTGCGTGAGCTCAAGCGGGTGATGCTGGATGTCTGGATCTGGGTGGTGGCGATCGTCAGCGCTTTGCTGCTGACGGTCGGGCCGGATCTGCTGATCGTGCTGGCCGGGCCGGCCAAGGCTGCCTCGGCGCCGATCTTCGTGATCGTGGCAATTACCCTGGCTTGGTACTCGTTGTTTGAGATCAGCCAGTACGGCTTGCTGCTGCAGCGCCGAGCAAGCCGTTATCTGCTGATCACACTGTTCGCGACCGCCTTCAATCTGGCTCTGAACCTGCCGCTGATCCTGCACTTCGGGGTCGTCGGCGCGGCCGGCGCGACCGCCGCCAGCTATGCCCTGCTGGCATGGCTGCAATACCGCCAGTGTCCCACCGAACTGCGTTATCTGCCCTCGCTGCGACGCTTTGCGCTGGCGCTGGGCTTGCCCTTGCTGGCGCTGGGCGGGTTGCGCGCAGTTGACCATTTCGGCGC
>JBGTIE010000511.1:0-4780 GCA_041745855.1 Lysobacterales bacterium
CGCCACGCGCGGCCTTGCAGACGGCGATGCCGTCAGGATCAGCTCGGCCGTGGGCGATGTGGAGACCATCGTCCAGGCCAGTAGAGATCTGCAGCCCGGCGTCGCCTGCCTGCCGCACGGCTACGGCCACGGCCATCCGCAGACCCGTCAGCGCCTGGCCAACACCCGCCCCGGGGTGAGCTACAACGATCTGAGCGACGCCAACCGCCTCGACGGCCCCAGCGGCAATGCAGCGCTGAACGGCGTCGAGGTACTGGTAGAGCGCGTCGGCGCCCCCCGGAGCGAGTCAGCGTGATATTTCAGAATGTCTCTGTGCTCTTTAGGGCCCAGGGCTCAGGGCTCAGGGCCCAGAAGGTCAAGAGCGGCCTCGATCGCACGGCGCCGTGCTCGCCTTGGAGTTTGCTCTGGACTGGGCCCTGGGCCCTGAGCCCTGGGCCCTAAGACCCCCGCAGATTCCTCAAAACACCAGTATGACTTGAAGTTACTCAGCCTCGCCCCTCACCTCTCAGCCCTCAGCCCTAATGACCGACAGCCCAATTTTCAGCCTGTTCCTGCCGTTGGCGCTGGCGATCGTGATGATCGGCCTGGGCCTGCACCTGCGTATGGCCGATTTCCGGCGGGTGCTGCTTTCTCCCAAAGCAGTGCTGATCGCACTGGCTACTCAGATGCTGCTGCTGCCGCCGGTGGCCTTTGGTCTGGCGATCGGTCTGGGCTTGCCGCCAGAGCTGGGCATGGGTCTGGTGCTGCTGGCCGCCTCGCCAGGCGGGGTGACGGCGAACCTGTTCTCGCATCTGGCCCGCGGCGATGTGGCACTTAACGTCAGCCTGACCGCGCTCAACAGTTTCCTGTGCCTGCTGACGCTGCCATTCTGGGTCTGGCTGGGGCTGTCGGTGCTGATCGGCAGTGAAGGCAGCGTGCCGCCCCCGACCGGCAAGATCATCGAGGTCGGCGTGCTGGTGATCACCCCGGTGTTGATCGGCATGGGCCTGCGGCATTGGCGACCGCAGCTCGCCGATCGGCTCGAAGGGCCGGTCAAGATTCTCTCCACGCTGGTGCTGGCCAGCCTGATCGTCGCCGCCACGGTGCAGCAGTGGGACATCCTGCGCAGCTACATCGGCGCGGTTGGCCTGGCCGTACTGGTCTTCAATCTGGTCTCGCTCGGCGTCGGCTACGGCATCAGCCGACTGGCCCGGCTGAGCGTGCCGCAGGCTACCGCTATCGCCTTCGAGATCGGTATTCACAATGGAACGCTGGCAATTTACGTGGCGCTGCAGGTCCTGGAAATGGCCCCGGCCTCGGTCGCTCCGGCGATCTATTCGCTGGTCATGTACGTCACCGCGTCGTTGTTCGTGGGGTGGTTGCTGCGGCGCACGCCCGAGCCGCATCGGGCTGCCTAGAGGGCACCGTGATTGACCAGTTGACCGCATCTACCGCGAGCGCGCGCTGATGGGACCGCTGGCCGGCATCCGCGTACTCGACCTGTCGCGCATCCTGGCCGGGCCGTGGGCGACTCAATTGCTTGCCGATCTGGGCGCCGATGTGATCAAGATCGAGCGGCCAGGTGCTGGCGACGATACCCGCCGCTGGGGTCCGCCGTGGCTCAAGGACGCGAACGGTCAGCCGACGCCGGAGTCGGCCTATTATCTGGCTGCGAACCGCGGCAAACGCTCGGTGGCGATCGACTTCAGCCAGCCAGAAGGGGCCGATCTGGTGCGCGCGCTGGCCGCTGACTGCCAGATCCTGGTCGAAAACTACAAGCCGGGTGGGCTGGCCCGCTACGGGCTCGATTGGCCCAGCATACGGCTGCTGCAGCCGGCGCTGGTGTATTGCTCGATCAGCGGCTACGGCCAGAGCGGACCGAATGCGCAACGGGCCGGCTATGACGCCGCCATCCAGGCAGAGGCTGGCCTGATGAGCATCACCGGCGAGCCGGACGGCATTGCGGGTGGTGGGCCGCAGAAGGTCGGCGTGGCGGTGGCCGACCTGATGGCCGGCATGTACGCGGCGACCGGCATCCTTGCCGCGCTGCGGCATGCCGAGGCCAGCGGCGAGGGCCAGCAGATCGATCTGGCGTTGTACGACAGCCAGGTGGGCTGGCTGGCGAACCAGGCGATGAACTATCTGGTGGGCGGCGCGGCGCCGCAGCGCCAGGGTACGGCGCATCCGAACATCGTTCCCTATCAGGTGATGCCTGCCGGCGACGGCCATTTCATGCTCGCAGTCGGCAACGATGGCCAGTTTCGCCGGCTGGTCGAGCTGATCGAGCTGCCGCAACTGGCCGACGATCCGCGATTTGCCAACAACGCAGCGCGGGTGACCCATCGCGATGCCCTGTTGCCGCTGTTGCGTGAGCGGCTGGCGACCCGCAGCGTGGCGCACTGGTTGGCACTGCTGTCAGCCGCTGGCGTGCCCTGCGCGGCGGTCAACGATCTGGCGCAGGTCTTCGCCGACCCGCAAGTCGCCGCCCGAGGTTTGCGCTTCGACCTGCCGCACGAGCTGTCCGGCAGCGTACCGATGGTGGCCAATCCGTTGAAGTTCTCGTGCACGCCGATCGAATACGACCGCCCGCCACCACTGCTCGGCGCCGACACCCGGGAGGTGTTGAGCCAGCGGCTGGGGCTGGATGAGACGGCGCTGGCGAAGCTCAGGCGGGCGGGGGTGATCGGGTAGCACCGGTCACATTGGCGTGATGGTGCGAGCTGCAGTAGGCTTCGGCGGCAGCGCTAACAAGCAGTATCTCCGGGATGCTCTTCACCGTACCTTTCAATTGAACTGGAGCTAAAAGCGCACTTCCTTCGAATGCAGCCTCTTGCGCGTGAGCTTGCGTCCGGCAAGGTCAGTGACCGGGAGGGCATGCACTACTTCCTCGCTTCAACCTTGCTTGTACTCGTACAGGTGCAGTACGCCCTGTGGTGGGGACCGCGATCAGGCTGGCTCTTTCATTTCGAATATGTCGTGCTGGCAATTCTGGCTTGGGCGGGGTGCTACTACTGCTGGAAGGCGAACAATGGCCGTGAATTTGTGCTTCGGGCGATTTGTCTCTCTGTGCCGGCCGGAGTTCGTGTTTTCTTGCTCAGCCTTGTAGTCGGGCTGACGCTCAGTTTCAATGCCGCCCATATCTTTGACTACCTGACGTTCAGGGACCCGAACCGCGCCTATCAACTCTTTAGCTATGCCGCTTTCGTCGGGTTCAGTATCTATTACTGGGTGCTTCTATATCGCGGAATGGCCGCGGTACGCATCTTGCAGGAGTCCTCGGATGGATCCGAACAGATGCTCAAGGGCTTTGACCCGCAGGTGCACGGTGGCGAGGTGATGGCCGACAAGCCGCGGGGTGCGGAGTTTAGGTAGTGGAGAGGCAACGGGTTCGAGAGAACTGCGACAAGCTCAATCGGAGAGCCGAGATCTGTTCATTGCCTTGCCCGGACGTTCATGAGCGGGCCTGTCAAGCGATCCGCAGCCCTACAAGCGTTCGGGACGCCGCACTCGCACTTTCCTGTCCCCAAGCACCACAAAACATCGCTGCCATGACTCAACGTCCTCGCCCCGAAACACGCCTTCGATACGATCGCGCAACTTCGAGGCACTGGGATCGCGCAACCTCACCAGCATCAGGCCGAAATGAGTGCCGGGTCTGAAGCGATCGATGCTCGCGAAGTCCAGGTCCTGTGTGATCAGCAATCGCCGTTCACTCTGAGCGGCGTTCCAGACTTCCGCGTCCGCTGACCCGCGCAGACCTTCTTCCGGAACAGTGTCGACCTCATGACCGAGTTGCCCTAGCGCAGCGACCAGGCTGAACGGCAAGTTCTCATCAAGCTTGATCCTCACGCCACATTAGGCAAAGGTGGCAAAGGAAGGTCCTCTTCGGCCGACGCTGCTGCAAAGGCAATGATCGCTCGTACTGCCGTTCGATCCAAGGTCGGGAACTCGGTGAGTATCTCTTCCACGCTGACACCTTCGGCCAATGTGGCCAGAACGGTGCGGACCGTTACCCGAGTACCCCGTATGGTCGCCTCACCCCCGCAGATGGCGGGGTCGCGCACGATGTAATCCTGATATCGAATGGCCATTCGCAAACTCGGGTCGCGCCATGGGGTTCGGCTCTGCGCCAGTCTACTACTTCCAGAACGGGTCGAAAAAACGCGCCCAGCGCGTGGGGTGCGATTCAAACTGCTGCAGAGACGGCTCTCGTTGGCGCCAATTCACTGCCTCCAGGGAGTTCACCTCGGGGTCGGAATCGGTATCGGAATCGATCCTTGCTCGTGCCTCATCGTGAACCTTGTAGCCACGCCGCCCCACATTGTCAGTATCGCCACGACTGGATCGAGTGCTGCGGTACACCCTGACGACGACGTTGTAGATGCCTGCCCGGTACAAGGCTAGTCGTTGGTGGCTAAACCTCATACCGCTCTCGGTTCCGGTTCCGGTTCCGGTTCCGGTTCCGATTCCGATTCCGACCCCGACTCCGACCCCGACTCCGACCCCGACCCGATTCCGACCCGATTCCGACCCCGACCCCGACTTCGCATCGCTGCGTCAGTTTGAATCGCCCGCGTGCCGTGAACTTCATCCACTCAATACAACCCCCAGCACCGCCTCCCCATACCGCTCCAGCTTGCTCGCGCCGACGCCATTGATTCCGCCCAGCTCGGTCAGGCTAGCCGGCCGGGCGTGGGCGATGGCGCGCAGGGTGCTGTCGTGGAAGATCACGTAGGCGGGCACGTTCTGCTCGCGCGCCAGTTGCGCGCGCAGCTCGCGCAGGGCCTCGAACAGCGGCAGA
>JBGTIE010000512.1:0-2646 GCA_041745855.1 Lysobacterales bacterium
CCGCGCGGCTGGGCAGGCTGGCCGCATGGGAGGCGCCGAGCTCCAGGCCGGACGCGCAGATCACTCGCGGCCGGTCGAATGTCAGCCGGAACAGCACGAGGCGGCGCGGCCCGATATCGGTTACAAGCTCGCCATCCACCAGTTGCGCGGCAATCGTCATCGCCTGGGTCTGGCCGAACAGCGCCAGCGCCTGTCGGTCGCGCACCAGCACCGGCTGTTCGGCGGGCAGAACCACGTCCTGTGTCGGTCCGGAAAAGCCGAAACACCAGGCGGTCAGTCTGATCGCCCGCGTGGTGTGGGTCGTGGCATGGATCGCCTCCAGCCGGGTCAACCCCCCGTTTCGAGTCACGACCATGTCGCCGGCGCTGAGACATTCGACGGGCCTTTCGCCGTCGACTGTCATGATGGGTAGGCCCACGGGGAACCCGTGGCACAATTCCTGCGCGTTTTCGGGGCGATACTGCCCGCCCGTGACGCGCCCGACCGTTTTCGGTTTCATGGGCGTCTCGCTGTTATGTCTGCCTCAATAGCCCCAGCAGATTATCCCGAACCCCCAGAAAGTCTTGATTTTTTTCGCCTGTCCCTGCCAGGATTGCGTCGCTGTTGCATCCGCGCCACCTTGGTCCAGCCCGACCGCCGGGATTTTTCACTCGCAAGCCTGCGCCAGCTTTGCTAACAGACGCGCCGATGCGGGTGTGGCGAAATTGGTAGACGCACCAGATTTAGGTTCTGGCGCCGCGAGGCGTGGGGGTTCAAGTCCCTCCACCCGCACCACCCTATCTCCTTGAAAGTAAACAAAACGCTTGCACACAAGGCGGTTTGGCCGTTCTGTCGTTACAGTTTTGGTTACAATTGGGTGCTTCGATGGCTGGCAAGGTCAGACACATGGTGAACCGTAACGGTCGGTATCACGCTCGCCTTGTGGTGCCCAAGGAACTGAGGGATGTCATAGGCAAGACCGAGCTGCGAACTCCGTTGGGCGGCGACTATCGGCAGGCGCTCAAGTTCCTGCCTTCAGCCGTGTCGCGACTGCAATCTGAAATTACCCAGGCTGAGCAACGGATAGGCAAGATATCGATCGCAGGTTTGAACAGGTTCCCGTTGACCCCGCCGCAGATTGCGCGAAAGCACTACCTTGAGCGCTTGTCCTTCGATGAAGAAATTCGTAACAGCCCACTTTTCTCAATGATTGGGATCGATGCCCTGTTGGTGCAGAGGCTGCGCGAAGGGGCAGCCGGGCGCTCTAGTGACGCAGAACTGCAAGAACTTCTTGGTCGTGAGATAGAGAGGTTCCGCGCGCTTGGCCATCACGATGCTGAACCTGGATCAAATGAGTGGCGCATGATTGCGCGCGTCTTGGCCGTCGCGGAACTCGAAGCGCTGGAGCGCGTGTCTGAACGCGACGAAGGGGATTTCACCGGCGAACCGAAATCCGCCGTCGTTCGGGACACCGAGCTACCTGAAAAGACTGACCAGCCTGTGAGCCTGAAGCGGTTGTGGGCGGATTACGTGCACAGCCGAGTTCAGGCCGGCTTCATGAGGGACAATGGAAAGCGAGCACGTCCTGTCATCGACAGCCTGGCAAAGTTCCTGAAGCATGACGACGCGCGGCGTCTCACAAAGCGAAATCTACTGGCGTGGCGGGATCACCTGATGAATGAACTCAGCGCCAAGACAGTGAACGACATCTACCTTTCGTCTATCCGATCGCTCTTTAGATGGGCAGTCGAGAATGACCGGCTTCAGGAGAACGTGGCTGCTAACGTTCGACAACCGAAGCCTAAGAAGCAGTACGGTCGCGAACGCGGATACACTGACTCAGAAGCTGTGAAGGTCTTGGTTGCGTCGCGAAACTATCGCCCATCAGCGGACGAATTCGGGAAGGTTCGCGAGTCGCGCAAGATGGCTGACATGAAGCGCTGGGTGCCGATCTTCTGTGCGTTCACCGGCGCTCGCGTTTCAGAAGTCACCCAGCTTAGAAAAGAGGATTTTCGGCAAGTCGGCGACCAGTGGGTTGCTAGGATTACTCCTGACGCCGGCACCGTCAAATCGGGCGGCTATCGTGACGTCCCGCTGCACCCTCAAATCATCCAACAAGGCTTTTCATGTTTTCTCGCTGACGCACCGAAAGGACCACTCTTCCACAATGCGACCGACGCGAAGACATCCAAGAAGGCAGCTCAGATCGTGTCGAACAAGCTGTCGGACTGGTTGCGCGAGAGCAGGCTCCGACCTAAAGGATTGCAGCCGAACCACGCTTGGCGCCACCGGCTGAAAACACAATGTCGCGAACTCGGGATCTCAGATAGGGTAGTTGATGCGATTCAAGGTCACGCCGGTAGGACTGCCGGTGATAACTACGGTGACGTGACACTGAAGACCAAGATCCACGCGATCAACAAGCTGCCCAATTACGATCTGAGAGGCTGATCCGAAACTGATTGAGTGAATTCAGCAGGTTGTGATTGTGTTCGTTTGCGAGACAGAACGGAGATCACGATGGCCTGGACCGAATTCACCCGGAAACGATATGAGCGCGGCGGTGGCAGATATGCAAGCGATGTGACGGATGCGGAATGGGCGCTGATCGCGCCGTTCATGCCGGTCCCGAAGAAGATCGGACGGCCCCGGACGACCGATCTGCGC
>JBGTIE010000513.1:0-13519 GCA_041745855.1 Lysobacterales bacterium
GTGGCGGCGCGCCGTCCTCCAGGCTCAGCGCCTGGTCGCGCAGCCGGGCGGCCGCATTGGGGCCGAGCGTCCAGTCGAAGCGACCGCGCTTGGTCGGCAGGTTCCCGGGTTGCAACTCGGCACTCAGGATGCTGCTGGCAACGGCCTGGTAGAGCAGCTCGACCTGTCGCAGCGCGGGATCGGAAATCTCGACGGACATCGGCAGGGGCCGTGCCCCGGCAATTTGCAGTCGAGCACTCAGCCCGGATTGCAGCAACCCGCGCGCAGAGTCGGTCCAGTCCGCCCGCGGCTCGCTCAATCCGGTGGCGAGCAAAGAGTACAGCTCCACATCGACCGGCATCAGCAGGACCGGTGCCCCGGTCAGCTGCAATTTCTCCTCGGCCTGACCCAGCCGCGGCCGGGTGCTGCTGCAGGCGGCTGCAAGCAGGCAGAGCAGCAGGATCAGCAACGGGCGGGCGATGAGGCGCATGCGCGCAAGCTTGGCGCGGTGACCGGGCCGAAGGCAAGCGCGACGCGAGGGCCGAAAGGCGCTTGACCACAGCGGCATAGATGAGAGCCAGCAGGAGCCAGAGCCTTCACACGCGGAGACGCGGAGAACGCGGAGGAAAAGCAACGCTGGCGACTATGTCGAGTTGCTTTTGCATTCCTCCGCGACCTCCGCGTCTCCGCGTGATCAAGCTCTTTCGATGAGCGGATGCCGCCGAAACCCGGACGCACAAAAGAAAAAGCCCCGAAAAAATCAGGGCCTGATCTTGCATGATGGCGTCCCCACGGGGATTCGAACCCCGGTCGCCGCCGTGAAAGGGCGGTGTCCTAGGCCTCTAGACGATGGGGACGCTGGACGAACTTCACAAAGTGCAACCGGAGTTGGTGGAGCCAGCCGGGATCGAACCGGCGACCTCTACAATGCCATTGTAGCGCTCTCCCAGCTGAGCTATGGCCCCAATCCGGAGCCGCGCAGTATAGGCAGGGGGTTGGGTTGGGTCAAGCGTTTGAGGGCAGGGCTGAGGGGTTAGGGGTCAGAAGAGCAGGGCAAGGGCCCAGGGGTGCGGTTGCTGCCCTCGGGGTCGGGGTCGGGGTCGGAATCGGAATCGGCGTCGATCCGTTTCGGCGTAACCGTCCTCCTCCTCGCCAACCGTTTGGCCACGTCGCCCCATCGTTTTCAGGATTGGCACGATCCGGTCGCGTCCGGCGGTACTCCCGGCCGACGGGCTAACCCGGTGGACAGCTAGTCGTTCGTGGGTGAACTGATGTCATCGCCTCCGACGCCCACCCCGACGCCGCTTCCGACCCCAATTCCGATTCCGACCCCGACCGATTCCGGTTCCGGTTCCGACTTGACATCACTGCACCAGCTTGATCGCACCCACGCTCCTACGCTGAGACTATCCGCCCTGTCGTCTCACCTATACTGATCGCGTCCATGCCTGGTGCGAGCCCGTGAACTATCGTCACATCTACCATGCGGGAAATTTTGCTGATGCCTACAAGCATGCGGCACTGGTTGCGCTGATCGAGCATCTGAAGCAGAAGCAGACTGCGGTGTGCTATCTGGACACACATGCCGGCGCTGGTCTGTATGACGGCCACGAACCGCAAGCCATCCAGGGCAACGAGTTCGGCAATGGCGTGCGGCCGCTGCTGGCAGCGCATCGACTACCTACCGCCCTGCATACCTACCTGAACCTGGTGCGCTCCTTCAATTCCGGTGCCAGCCAGCCGCTGCAATACTATCCGGGCTCACCATTGATTGCCGCCAGCCTGCTGCGGGAGCAGGATCGGCTGGTGCTGTGTGAACTGCAGGCCGCGGAAGTGGCGCAACTGCGACGGCTGTTCGGCACTGACGAGCGTGTTCATATCCATTGTCGTGACGGCTATGAGGCAGCGACCGCCTTGCTGCCACCCAAGGAACGCCGCGGCCTGGTACTGATCGATCCCCCCTTCGAGGCTCAGGAAGAGGAATACGACCAGATCCTGCGCAGCCTCCGCGCCGCCTGGCAGCGCTGGCCCACCGGCGTCTACGCGATCTGGTACCCGATCAAATTGCGCCAGACCATCGCCCGCTTTCACCGCCGACTGGTCGACAGCGGCATCCCGCGCATGCTCGTCGGGGAGTTGTGCCTGCATCCGGACGACAGCGCGCTGCGCTTGAACGGCTGTGGTCTGGTCCTGATCAATCCGCCCTGGCGCTTTGAGCGCAACCTGACCGACATCCTCGATGCGCTGCTCCTCCATCTCGGCCAGGGTCGCTACACCAAACGCTCCGTTCACTGGCTGGCGGGTGAGAAGGGGACTGGTGAAAGGGGACAGGCCCAGTTGCGACCCGCACGCCGCGGCGCACCGGTCAAGATCCGCCCAACGCGGACGCGATCCGGACCATGAAGGACGTCCTTCGAGGCGAACTGCAAGGGAGCCCGAAGCCGGATGCAAGGCGAGTTCGCGATGAAGGGATCTCAGCGACTGTTCAGCTCAGCCCGCCCGAAAGCGACGTCCTGCAACTGCTCGCCGAGGGGCTGGCCAATGCCGAAATCGCCGTGCGCCTGGGCATCGGCGAGGCCGCGGTGACAACACACGTAGGCAGGCTGCTGGCCAAGCTGGGAGTCACTGATCGCACGCAGGCCGCCATTCATGCCTGGCGCCTCGGGCTGGTGCGGGAACAATAGCTCCATCCTCACCCTGCTTCGGCCCGACCCACCGTACCCTCGCCGCGCAGGTCCGGAAGCCGCGCTACCATTGCATCGAGCCCGACTCAAGATTTCTCGTTCTGGTGCTAGCTTTCTGAATCGAACCGTCTTAAACTTACCCTGACTGTGTGTGCCAAGGGTCACCGCGATTCGTGACCCGATGTGTTGTTGATCTGTCGATCTACCGCATCGTTCGATTCTGCCGTTCCTTGCATTCTCAGCGCAGTCACGCCTAACTCGCGTGGCTTTTTTGTAGTTGCGACTGTTAAGGAGTCGTCATGTCTGATCGTCAAAGCGGTACTGTAAAGTGGTTCAACGACGCCAAGGGTTTTGGCTTCATCACCCCGGAAAGCGGCAGTGATCTGTTCGTTCACTTCCGTTCCATCCAGGGCACCGGCTTCAAGACCCTCCAGGAAGGCCAGGCCGTGACTTTCACGGTTGCGCAGGGCCAGAAGGGCCTGCAGGCCGAGGACGTCCGTCCCGCCTAAGTACCTGCGGCGGCGCCTGGTGTGCCGTAGTAGATAGTACGAAGAGAACGCCCCGGCTGGTCTGGGGCGTTCTTGTTTGTGCGCTCACCAGCTATCCCAGCGCCAGACTCGCCACCCGCAGTGTTTCTTCGATGACCGCTTCGTCGTGCGCCATCGACACAAAACCCGCCTCATAGGCACTCGGTGCGAAGTACACCCCCTGCGCCAGACAACGCTGGAAGAAGCGCTTGAAGGCATCGATATCGGCCTTTGCGGCTTCGGCATAGTTCGATGCCGGCTGGGGCGCGAAATAGAAGCCGAACATCGCACCCACCCGGACCGTGGCGAAGCTCACCCCGGCCTGGTCGGCGGCATGCTGCAGTCCGCGGCACAGCGCTTCGGTCCGCTGGCCCAGGGTTTCAAAAAAGCCTGGCGCCTGAATCAGGCGCAGATTTGCCAGCCCGGCCGCCATTGCCACCGGATTGCCACTGAGCGTGCCGGCCTGGTAGACCGGGCCCAGCGGTGCGATCCGGCTCATCACCTCACGCCGGCCGCCATAGGCACCGACCGGCATCCCCGCTCCGATGACCTTGCCGAAGGTGCTCAGGTCCGGTCGGACCCCGTACAGGCCCTGGGCCCCGCCCAGCGCGACCCGGAAGCCGGTCATGACCTCGTCGAAGATCAGCAGACTGCCGTACTGGTCGCACAGAGTGCGCAGACCCTGCAGGAATCCCTCGACCGGCACCACGCAATTCATGTTGCCGGCGACCGGCTCGACGATGATCGCCGCCAGCCGATCGCCATGCTGACCCATGATGTCGCTGACCGCCTGCAGGTCATTGTAGGGACAGGTCAAGGTCAGGTCGGCCAGCACTGCCGGTACGCCCGGCGAATTGGGTAGCCCCAGGGTGGCGACGCCCGAGCCCGCCTTGACCAGGAAGGAATCGGCATGGCCGTGATAGCAGCCTGCAAACTTCAGGATTAGATCGCGTTCGGTGTAGCCGCGCGCCAACCGGATCGCGCTCATGCAAGCCTCGGTTCCGGAACTGACCAAGCGAACCAGTTCCACGCTTGGCACCAGGGCGCAGATCTGTTCGGCCAGCTCCGCCTCGGCCGGACAGGGAGCTCCATAGCTCAGCCCCAGTCGGGCCGCTTCGATGACCGCCTCGACCACCTGTGGATGAGCGTGGCCGGCAATCATCGGCCCCCACGAGCCGATGTAGTCGATGTAGCGCCTGCCCTCGACATCCCACAGGTACGGACCTTCCGCCCTTGCGACGAAGAACGGTGACCCACCTACCTGGCCAAAGGCCCGCACCGGCGAGTTGACGCCGCCGGGAATCACCGCCTGGGCACGGCTGAAGCACTGTTGGTTGGTTTGTGGCATGGGTCCAGGGACTCTGCGTTTGCGGGGCCCCGAGTCTAGCGACACTGGCGCCTCGATGGGGGTAGGCCGCAACTTGCGGGTACGAGTCGAACTGATGTTTCGAGGAACCTGCAAAGGCCTGAGGGCCCAGGGCCCAGGGCTCAGGGCCCAGCAAGGTCAAGAGCCGAGCGTAACCTCCACACTCGTCTCAAGTTGGCTCTGGACTGGGCCCTGGGCCCTGAGCCCTGCGCCCTTCAACCACTAGACCCTTTGAAACATCAGTTTTGACTCGCACCCTCAACTAGCTGTACGCCGTATAAGACTTCTCTTCCACCAACGCCGAGCCCAGTTGCTCGTTCAGCACTCGCTTGAGCCGAGCCCGCTCGTCGTTGGTGACGTAGACACTGCGGGCCAGTTCGATGAAGCGCGCGTCGAAGCGCTGCTCGCGCTCGTGGTCGCGAATCTCGTCCTCGATTTCCCACAGCTGCTCGTTGACCCGCTTGAGCGCATTCAGCGTTTCGGCAAGATCCTGCTTCGATTCCGGCGCATGCTCCCAAGTGACCTTCAATGCCTGCAGTTCACGACTGACGTTGGCGCGCTTGGCCGCATCGCCGATGTGCTCGAGCTTGATCTCCAGGATGCTCATCTTGTCGAGCAACTCGCCGAAGGACACAGGGACAGAAATCATGCTCATGGCGGGTGAGGCTCCTGCAAACGCCGAAGCTTAGCAGCCATCGGCGAACCGAGACGCCGCTGGGCTGCCTGACCGGCCTTGTCGCGCGCCTGGTTCGGCACTTCTCTTTCGGCGACTTCCCGTCGGGGTCGGCGTCGGGGTCGGAATCGGTATCGATCCACTGCCCGAGATACCGAACCCGAATCCGACGCCGATTCTGATTCCGACCCAGATTCCGACCCTGATGGTCGACCGCCAAGCCGTTGGAATGGGCCGCTCGGTCTCAGGATCCTTCACGGCCGGGACGCGACGCTGCACCGTTTCCTCCTTCATCCCGCAGCCTTCCACTCTGACCGCAACACGCTGTAACAGGCCATATCGATCAACTCGCCTCGTTCCAGCCGGCTTTGCCGCAACACGCCTTCGGCCATCATCCCCAACTTCTCCATGACGCGCCGACTCGCCATGTTGCGTAGATCCGCCCACGCTTCCACGCGATTAAGCTTGGCGTCGCCGGCAAACGCGGCATCGATGACAGCACTCGCGGCTTCGGTGGCAAAGCCCTGGCCCCAGTGGCAAAATCAGCGACGCGCATGTCCCGCTACCCAGCCCGATACGGCACAAGGACCTGGAACCCATTGCCATCTTGAAAATCCCTGGTGTTGCGCGTAACCAGACTCAGGTCATGCGTCACCGCCACCGCCGCCTGCAGGGCATCCGGTAGCTTCCAGCGTTCGCTGCGGCGCAGGCGGGCGGCTCGATCGCCAATGTCGGTAGTGATCGGCAAAGCCGGGAACTGATTGAGCAGTTCAAGCGCGAGGGGCAGTGCCGAATCGTTGAATCCGGCGAGCACTTCAGCACGGGTGATCACCGACACCGAGCACGCCGCGCCATGTTCGGCGAGGAACTGAGTGGCGGCCGTGATGCCATTGAAGTGGTCGATCAGGATGACCGAGTCAAGCAGATACTTCACTCGGCCCCATCCCATTCCTCGCGCAGGCGCTGCTGCCAGACCAAGCCGTCACCCTGTCGCCACAAGCCCGCGGTGCGCGCCAGTGACTTATTCAGATCTGGACGCTGAAGGCTCTCCTCGCGCAGCCGGAAGCTGCGCACGGCCTGACGTACAAGCTCGGTCATCGGCAGATGCCGACGGCTTGCCTCTTCGTCGAGCCACGCCTTGTCGTCCGAATCGAGGTTGATAAGTGTTCTGGGCATCAGCGGATGATATCACTATTTGGATACAGCGATATCACCGCAGCCTGCCACTCGGACCGCAACACGCTGTAACAGGCCATATCGATCAACTCGCCCCGCTCCGCCCGGCTTTCCTCAACACGCCCTCGTGCTTCATCCCCAGCTTCTCCATGACGCGCCGACTAGAGTCGGTTGCGCTTGACGCCCTCGTGCGCCTGCAGGCAGGCTCCCCCGGCTTCTTGCAGGCAAGCAGCGACTTCTCACGCATCATCGACAGGGACGCACAGCGGTGAAGATCAAACAGTTTCCAAGCTTCAAATGGACCGATCTGACCAACCCGGACAAGGCCGACCTTGAACGGCTGACGGAAGCTTTCGATCTCAACATCAACCTGCTCGAGGACAGCCTGCAGCGCGGTCATCTACCCAAACTGGAAGAGGTCGAGGACTTTACGTTCGTGATCTTTCGGGCCTATTCGGCCGGTGACGATGACCTGGTCACGTCGGTCAGCGAACTTTCCAACAAGATCGCCTTTTTCATCAACGAGCGCGAACTGCTGACGATCCATCGAGCCGACTTCGATTTCCTGAAAGGGCTGGGCGATGACCACGCCAGCAGTGAAGCGCTGATGCTGGAGATCATCGATCTGATGATCGACAGTTTTGAGCGGCCCTTGCAGGTCCAAAGTGACAAGATCGATGCCTTCGAGCGCGCCGTCTTTCTGGACGACAGCAAGTCGATTTCCATGAAGGAGCTGTACTTTCAGAAGTCCAAGGCCCGGATCAGCAAGAAGCTGTTGTCACTGTGCCAGCACGTCCTGAGCGACATGACGGTTTCGGCCAGCAACGCCAGCCGGCTGCAGGACATCCGCGACAGCGCCATGAGTTCGGTGCTGCATTACGACGAAATTTATGAAGACGCGTCCAACCTGTTGAACTCCTACCTGTCCATCACCGCTCGCAAGAACAATGATGTGATGAAGTTGCTGACCGTGTTTGCCGCCTTCTTTCTCCCTCTGACGTTCATCGCCGGCGTCTACGGCATGAACTTTCACAACATGCCCGAGTTGAGTTCGCCTTATGGCTACGTCGCGACGCTCTCGGTGATGGCGGTCGTCTCGCTGGGAATCTACGTCTGGTTCAAGCGAAAGAAGATCCTCTAGCCCGGATTTTCGACACGCCAGCAAGCTTCGTAGCGAATCGTCGATGACGGCCTCGCGCGGAACGATCAGGTAACTGGCGCTAGTCGTCGGCGGTTTCCAGGAAGGCGTCCAACGTGGCGCGGGGCACGTCGCCGATGGCGGTCCAGCGCAGACCGTCGACATCGCGGGTGATGGCGTCGGTGGCGCCGGTGGGGTGCAGGCTGGGATAGTCGGCTGGATCGCCACTTTCGGCGAAAATGGATACCACCGCCAGGCCGTCGGTGAAAACCCACTGGCGGCGGTCGCTGCCCCCGACGAGCGCGCGCAGTTCAAAGCCCTGAGGCCAACTGCCGGGCCAGTCGCGTTTGTCGGACGGACGCGGATCGGTTTCCTCAGGCTCCAGTGCGGTGCTGGAGAACTGGACGTCGGTGAACAGCATCTGTTCAAGCACGATCTGGCCGTCGATCACGGCGCTGCGAAGGGGCAGGCCGGTCTCGACGTCCAGCCAGGCGCGCCGCTGGTAGCGCAGTGTGTCGAGCGGGATGAAGTCCAGCCGTCGCACCGGGCGGCCGGCAACCTGATCCTGCGGTCCCACGCTGACCCGGTAGTTGGCGCGGATCGCCGAGCTGTTCGCACGCACCGGCACGTCGACCGCCAGTGGCGTCTCCAGATACTCTGGCGGGCTGTCGGCGGTCGCGCTACGCTGGGCGATGCCTGCGCCCGCAACGACCGTTTGCGGCGGACCAGTCAGATTGATGGCGTGTTGCCGGACCCGACCTTCCTCGATGACCTGCGAGACACGCAGCGCGGTCATGTCCGGACCTGCGACAAAGACCACGGTGGCGTTGTAAACGTAACTGCGGTTGGCCTTGGCCATCCGCTCCAGCCAGTCCTCGGCGTCCTGGGCCGAGGCCGCGGCGGTGCCGAGACACAGGCCCAGCCCGCACCACAGCGGCAGCCGCATCAACGACCCTCCTGGCTGACCTCTGCTTGCGCCGTTGGTGTTTCCCGCGGCAGCCAGGCCAGCGTACCAAGCGAACCCAAAGGTGCAACCTGGGCGCCCAGGCCATGCCGGATCCAGTAGGCATCTTCGCCCTGGAAGGGTACAAAGTTGACCGGCTGGGCCAGCCCACCGACGGCCACCTGCTGCACACCAAGGGAGTTGACGCTGACCGGACCGACCACTGGCGCCCGCGATGGCGGTGCTACCAGCGGCGTGTCAGCCAGCGAAACCGGCGCATCGGCCACCGGCTGTTGCGGTACGGCGACGAAAGTCAACGCGACCCAGGCGACCGATGCGGCAACCGCCAGACCACCGCTGAGTCGCAGCCAGGAACTGACCGAACGCTGCGCCAGCGGTCGTCCCTCGGCACGCACGGCAGCGGCGATGCGATCGGCGAAATCGGCCGGTGCGATTGCAACCGGTCGCCGCGCCAGCAGATCGCCGGCCAGCGCCCAGTTCGACCAACGCCGCTGTACTTCCGGATCACGCTCGGCCCGCCCCAGCGCGAAGCGCAGATCGGAGCGCTCCTCGCCATCGAGCAGGGCCGACCATAGCGCCGCGGATTCTTCAGCCTTTCCAGTCACGGCAGCAACTCCTTGATGTTTCGCTCTATCGCATCGCGTCCCCGGAATATCCGGGAGCGCACGGTACCTATCGGGCATTGCATCAACTCGGCAATCTCGTCGTAACTCAATCCATCCACCTCGCGCAGCGTCAAGGCGGTGCGGATGTCTTCCGGTAACGCTTCGACCGTCCGAACCACGCTTTGTTCCATCTCCTGACGCAGCAATTCGTTTTCCGGCGTCGATTGTTCGGCCATCTTGTCAGCGCCGCTCCAGTGTTCATCCTCGACCGTCTGCAACTCGGCGGTCATCGGTCTTCGGCCGCTGGCGACGATCTGATTCTTCGACGTGTTGACCGCAATTCGGTACAGCCATGTATAGAAACTGCTTTCGCCGCGGAAGTTCCCGAGTGAACGCCAGGCACGCATGAATACTTCCTGCGACACGTCCTGAGCCTCGGCCCAATCGTTCACCATCCGGCCAACGAGACCCAGTACCCGATGTTGATACTTGCGCACGAGCAAATCGAAGGCGCGCGCGTCACCAGCTTGAGCGCGGGCCACCAGTGCGCTGTCATCATCGAGTTCAGCCATCCTGGCCCCAGCCCCCTGTCCCGTCCCTAGGCATTGCTACCAACCCCGGCATTGCAGTCCACCATTCCGAAGCCAGCGCGCGCATCGGTTCCAGCCTCGGAACCGATGCACGGGACCGGTCCGCCCATACAGCGTCAATCGACCCGCGCGGCGGCGGAAAGTTCATCGTTGTGTGAAATTGGTGGGGCGGGCGGCTGGGCTGCGCATGAGTTGGGTGCAAGTCAAACTGGTCTGTGGCGGACCTACCGAAGCCAGAGGGCCCAGGGCTCAGGGCCCAGGGCCCAGAAGGGCCAACTTGAAGGCAAATGGGGAAGCCACCGCCATGTCACGCGTTCGGTCTCGCCTCAAGTCGGCTCTGGCCCTTGCTGGGCCCTGGGCCCCTGGGCCCTGGGCCCTGTGCCCTGCCGCGACCAACGCTCACCCGGCCAGCAGCTTTTCGCGTTCACTGAGCATGTTCTCGAAGCTGGCGGCCGGCAGAGGTCGACAGAACAGGAAGCCCTGCATTTCCTCGCAGTTGTTTTCGCACAGGAAGCGCAGATGGTCCTCCATCTCCACCCCTTCGGCGATGACCTTGCAGTGCATGTTGTGGGCCATGTCGATGGTGGCTCGGACGATCGCCTCGTCGGTTGGGTCGATGCCGATGTTGCGGACGAAGGTCTGGTCGATCTTGATCCGATCGGCCGGGAAATGCTTCAGATAATCGAGCGAGGACTGGCCGGTGCCGAAGTCGTCGATCGAGATGTTGCAGCCCAGCGCGCGCAACTCGCTGAGGATCTCGATCAGATTGGGAATGGTCTTGATGTTGATGCTCTCGGTCACCTCCAGATCCAGGCTCTCGGCGGCCAGTTCCGAGTCGCGCAAGGCATCCTTCACGACCGCCAGCAGATTGGGCTGCTTGATCTGTAGCGCACTCAGATTGACACTGACCCGCAACGGCAGATTGAACTTCTGCTGCCAGCGCACGGTGTCGAAACAGGCCGCGCGCAGCACCCATTCACCCATTGGGATGATCAGCCCGGTTTCCTCGGCCAACGGAATGAAGAATCCCGGCGAGATCAGCCCCAGCTCCGGATGCTCCCAACGCACCAGCGCCTCCATCCCGACGATGTCTTCGGACTCGGCGTCGACCTGCGGCTGATAGAACACCCGCAGCTCGTTGTTCTTCTCCGCCTGGCGCAGCTTGGACTCCAGACTCAGCCGCTGCTGATGCGAATCCTCGGGGCCGGCAACGAAGGTCCGGTAGGTATTGCGACCCATGCCCTTGGCGTTGTACATCGCAATATCGGCGCACTTGACCAGGCCGTCGGCGGTGGTGCTGTCTTCGGGAAAGAAGGCGATGCCGATGCTGGCCGTGATCTGCATCTCCGAGCCGTCGGTCAACGTCAGCGGCGCCTCCAGCACACGGGTGATCTTGTCGGCGATGCGCAGCACGTCATCGCGCTGGATGATGTGCCGCAGGACCAGGGTGAACTCGTCGCCGGCGTAACGGGCAACCGTATCGCTGGCCCGGATGGTGGCGCGCAGCCGCTTGGCCACGGCGACCAGCATCTGGTCGCCCACGGCATGACCGAGGCTGTCGTTGATCGTCTTGAAACGGTCCAGATCGACGAACAACACCGAGAACTGCTCGCCGTTGCGCTGCGCCTCGGCCAGTGCCGATTGCAGCCGGTCGTTGAACAGCAGCCGGTTCGGCAGCTTGGTCAGCGGGTCATGCAGACCGCGGAAACGGCTGTCGATGCGGTAGTGGTGAACCAGCGAGGCAAGGGCGTAGCGCTCGCCGAGGTTGCGCAAACTGGCCAGCGCCGCGTCCCAGCGCGGCAGCGGATTGCGTGAGCCGGCCAGCAGCGCGCCAATGGCCTTGTCATGGTCGTTGTAAAGCGGCAATCCGATCCAGGACCGGACCTTGTGCCGCTGCACCCAGACGTCGCGGATGCGCTCGAAGGCGCCGTCGGCCACCAGGATGGTCTTGCCCTGCAGCACGTGGTGGTAACTCTGGTGATTCCACAGCGCTTCGAGGGGATCGGTCAGGTCATCGGCCTGATAGCGCGCCAGCTCCTGCGGTTCGGCGTCATGGCCGCCGCGCTCGCGCAGCAGACTGAACAACTCGATGCCGTAGTGGCGGCACAGACGGATCAGACCCTGCTGGTTGCGTTCATCGTCAGCGACCAGACAATCGACGCCGTTGATCAGTTCCAATGCCTCGTCGGCGCCAGTGTCGGGGATGGGCCGCTGTGCGGTCAGCGTCGTGCCCGCTTCGGCCGCCGTCGACAGTCTCAAGGCGTAGCGCAGCTCCAGCGCATCGACAGGTGAGCGTAGCCAATGACTGACGCCAGTCACCGCCACACCCCAGCCATAACTGTCGTGGCGCGATCCCTGCGGCAGCAGGCCGAGCACCCCGCGCAAGCCGCTTACTTCGGCAGCCAGCCGCTGGCACAGGGCCAGCGCGTCTTCGCCGCTGCCACAGAACTCGACGATCACCAGCACCGGACTGGCGCCATGATCGAGCAGGCTGTTGGCCTGGTCGAAGTCGCGCGCGGTCAGGATGGTATCGAACTCGCCGCCATCGAGGGCGTCGAACAGATCGCGCCGGTCCTCGCGCGACGACGAAACAATCATGAAAGCCGCGCCGGCGTCCATCAGCAGCTACCGCCCGTGGCCGTCGTCCACCTGCAAGCCATCACGTAACCCAACGACCATCGCGGAGCCGGATACGCGGCGCATGCCGATGCACGATGCTCATGCGGCTGCACAAAGCCTCCAGTCCAGCCGGCAATCGAATCTGTGAACCCATCAGCACGACTTTACGCTCAATGCCGGGTTGCGCTCGTGCGATCTGTCGCAGTTGCGGACCGAACTGGGCGTAGAGCTGCGGGGTGATCTCGGGAAACAGGTAGATGCCGAAATGGTTGCTCTGCAGCACGTAGCGCAAGGCCTCGGCCGGGCGTTGACTACCCGGCACGGCGATGCCGGTTTCACGCAGGCTCGCCAGCCCGTGTTGGGGGGTCCAGGCATAGATCGACTGGCCCTGTCGGCGCGCCAGCACGCGCAGATGCTCGATCACCGGGGTGGCGTTGGAAATGTCCAGAATGACCAGCGGCGACGAAGTGCCGAGCAGTTTGGCGTAAAAGCCCTCTGGCACCTGCCCGTCGCCGCCCAGATACAGCTCGGTGGTGGCGTCGGCGGCCACATCGGAACTCATGGTCCATCTATTCCTGACTGCTACATCGTGTGGGTATTGCGATCCGACCCCAGCGTACCAGCAAGCATCGTTTCAATCTTGGTCCGTACCGCTTCACCATCGGAACCTTCGTTGAACTGCACCCCGATTCCCGCCTGCCGATTTCCCTGGGATCCTTGCGGTGTGACCCAGACCACCTTTCCGGCCACCGGCAAGCGGTCCTTCTCGTCCATCAGCGTCAGCAGGATGAACACCTCATCGCCAAGGTGATAGGGCCGGGTAGTCGGAACGAACAACCCCCCTCCCCTGACAAACGGCATGTAGGCCAGATACAGCGCGCCCTTGTCCTTGATCGACAGTGACAAGATGCCCTGTCTTGGGCCACCGGTAGTGCTCATGTATTGGTTCTCCTAGCATCCGGGCTGGAGCCGTCCTGGCCCAGCGCCTGCACACACAAGGCCAGCACGTGTGCCAGCGCCAGATCTTCGCGCAGGCCGCTGCCCAACTGAGCGGACGCTTGTCGACAGGCTTGCCATGCAAGCCAAAGCGTCGACTGCCGCCGCGACGATGTCAAGCCGCGCTGGCTACTCTGTGTCTGGGGCTCCAGCACACTGGCGGCCGCCGCTTCGAGCATGCGGGTGAGGAAGTCGAGGGCCT
>JBGTIE010000514.1:0-7357 GCA_041745855.1 Lysobacterales bacterium
CAGGCGGTGGCGACTTCGGAAGTCGTCTCCAAGGCCACCGGCGTGGTGCTGGAACTCAAGGTCGAGGAAGGCGATACCGTCCGCAAGGGTGATCTGCTGGCCCGGCTGGAGTCCGATCGGCAGCGGCTGAACGTGCGTCAGGCAAAGGCCGATCTGGCCAAGCAGGAAAGCGAGTACAAGCGTACCGAGCAGATGTTCGAGCGCAAACTGATCGCCAACGATGCCTTCGATCGCGCCCGTTTCGACCTGGAAACGCAGCGAGCGATGTTGGCGATCCAGCAACTGGAGCTGTCCTACACCGAGATTCGCGCACCGATCAGCGGTACCGTCAGCCAGCGCATGGTGCGTGAGGGCAATCTGGTGCAGCAGAACCAATCGCTGTTCCGGATCGATGATTTCGACCCGCTGGAAGCGGTCATCAGCGTCCCGGAACGGGAAATGCAAATCATTGCCGCTGGACAGCCCGTATCGATGCTGGTCGATGCCGTCCCGGGCGAGGTTTTCAAGGGCGAAGTGGCGCGGGTCAGTCCAGTAGTGGATGCTGCCTCCGGCACCTTCCGGGTGGTGGCGCATTTCCGAGACGAGGCTGGCCGCCTGCGCTCGGGCATGTTTGGACGGCTGTCGGTGGTCCATGACGTGCGTCAGGAAGTGCTTACGGTGCCGCGCCAGGCCTTGCTGACCGAAGGTCAGGACGCGGCCGTGTTCCGCATTGATGGCGACGGGGTGGCCCGACGCCAACCGGTGATGCTGGGTCATGTCGCCGGCGGTGTGGCCGAGGTGCGCGAAGGCCTGGAGCCCGGTGCGCTGGTCGTCACGCTCGGTCAGGCCGGCGTGCGTGAAGGCAGCAAGGTTCAGGTCCTCAATCCTCCGGCGGAAGTGCCGGGTGGTGCGGCGCAGACGGCGCAAGTGGCGAACGCGGTCAAACAGGGCGGTTAAGCCCGATGTACCGCAAGTCCCTTCTTGCTGCGCACATTCATGAAGCATCCGGGCTAATCCAATGACCATCATCGAAGGCGCCACCAGGCGTCGGGTCACGGTGCTGATGTTCACCGTGACGCTGGTGCTGTTCGGCCTGATCGGGCTGACCAAGCTGAAGCTGAACCTGCTGCCTGACCTGTCCTATCCCACCTTGACCGTGCGCACCGAGTTCACTGGCGCGGCACCGAGCGAGATCGAGAATCTGCTCACCGAGCCGGTCGAGGAAGCGGTCGGAGTGGTCAAGAACGTGCAGCGCGTCGGCAGCGTGTCGCGCACCGGTCAGTCCGACGTGATTCTGGAGTTTGCCTGGGGTAGCGACATGGACCAGGCTGGTCTGGATGTACGCGAGAAGCTGGAGCTGCTGCAGTTGCCGCTGCAGGCGACCCGGCCGCAGCTGTTGCGCTTCGATCCCTCGACCGAGCCGATCGTGCGGCTGGCGCTGCTGGCTGAGGATAGTGGTGGCGAGACCGCGCTGAAGGCGCTGCGCAGGCACGCCGACGAGGAGTTGAGCAAGCGCCTGGAGCCCTTGCCCGGCGTTGCCGCAGTGAAGATCGGTGGTGGTCTGGAAGACGAGGTGCAGGTGCTGCTGGACCAGCAGCGGCTGGGCCAGCTGGGATTGTCGGTGGGCGCGGTCATCGACCGACTGGCACGCGAGAACGTGAACCTGTCCGGTGGTCGGGTCGACGAGGGCAGCCAGCGCTTCCTGGTTCGGACCCTGAATCAGTTCGTCAATCTGGACGAGATGCGCGAGATGGTGCTGATCGTGATCGATGGGCGGACGGTCCGGCTCAAGGACGTCGCCGAGGTGCATGCCGGCTTCAAGGAGCGCCAGGCGATCATCCGCATCGACGGTCGCGAAGCGGTCGAGGTGGCGGTCTACAAGGAAGGCGATGCAAACACCGTCTCGGTGGCGCAGGAGGTCCGCGGTACACTCGATCGCTTGCGCAAGGAACTGCCGGCCGGTGCCAGCCTGGAACTGATCGACGACCAGTCGCGCTTCATCGAAAGCTCGATCGCCGAGGTCGTCAAGAGCGCCGTGCTCGGTGGTCTGCTGGCGATCCTGACGATTTACCTGTTCCTCGGCAATGGCTGGGCGACGCTGGTGATTTCGCTGTCGCTACCGGTGTCGATCATCGCCACCTTCTTCTTCATGCAGCAGTTCGGGATTACCCTCAACGTGATGTCGCTGGGCGGCATCGCGCTGGCTACCGGCATGGTTGTGGACAATGCAATCGTGGTGCTCGAGAACACGGCCAGGCTACGCCGGACCGGCATGGGCGTGCTGCAGGCCGCGGTCGAAGGGGCGAGCGAGGTCGGCATGGCGATCACCGCCTCGACCCTGACCCATATCGCGGTGTTCCTGCCGCTGGTCTTCGTCGAGGGTATCGCCGGCCAGTTGTTCCGCGACCAGGCGCTGACCGTGACCTTCGCCTTGCTGATCTCATTGCTGGTGGCGATCACCCTGATCCCGATGCTGGCCAGTCTGGAAGTGCACGCGCCGATGGCCTATGGGGATGCCAACCCTGATCGTCCGCTGGGTCGCTTCAGCCAATGGCTGGCGACCGGACTGAGCTGGCTGCTGCGACTGCTGGCGCTGCCGCTGGTGCTGCTGGGATGGCTGTTGCGCAAACCGGGCCAGTGGGTGCAGGGAGGCTTCGCCGGCGTCGAGCGCGGCTACCAGCGACTGCTGCCATGGGCGCTGGTGCATCCCTGGAAAGTGGTCGGCGTGGCCGCCTTGAGCCTGCTGCTGGCCCTGGCCGCGGTACGCAATCTGGGGGTGGAGCTGATTCCCGAGTTCACCCAGGGCCAGTTGACGGTGGAATTGAAGCTGCCGCCCGGCACGCCGCTGGCCGCGACCGATCGCTATGTCGATCAGTTCCAGCGCCGTGCGATCGAGGTCGAGGGTGTCGAGCGGGTCTATGCGGTGTCCGGCAGCGGCACCCGCCTGGACGCCAATCCAACCGAGGCTGGCGAGAACATCTCGCGCCTGCTGATCGACCTGGATCCGGCGCTGGGCAACGCAGCCGAGCCAGCGGTGCTGGCGAAGCTGCGCCAGATCACTGGTCTGATTCCGGGCGCCGAAGCCAAGTTCGGCCGGCCGGCGCTGTTCAGCTTCGATACGCCGGTGGAAGTGGAGATCGCCGGCTATGACATCGACCAGCTGGAACGGGCCGGGGCGCAGGTCACCGCGTTGATGCGCGCCAATCCCTACTTCGCCGACGTCAAGTCCAGCGTCGAGCAGGGACATCCGGAGGTGCGTATCCGCTTCGATCAGGACAAGGTGTCGGCGCTGGGCCTGACCGTGCGCGAAGTGGCCGACCAGGTCGTGCGCAAGGTCCGCGGCGAAGTAGCGACGCGCTACAGCCTGGGTGACCGCAAGATCGATGTGCTGGTGCGCTCGCGCGAGGCCGATCGGGCCTCGGTGGCCGATTTGCGGCGCACGCTGATCAATGCATCGGGCGACCGCTCGGTGCCGCTGGAGGCATTGGCGGAGATCGTGGTCACGCTGGGTCCGGGCGAGATCCGTCGCGCCGACCAGGAGCGGATCGCCCAGATCCAGGCCAATCTGACCGGCGCCGACCTCGGCAGCGCCGTGGCCAGTCTGCAGGCGCAACTGTCCGGAGTATTGCTGCCGCCCGGCGTCGACGTCCGCGTGGTGGGTCAGAGCGAGGAGATGGCGCGCTCCTTCAACTCGTTGATGTTCGCACTGGGCCTGGCGGTGTTCATGGTCTATCTGGTCATGGCCAGCCAGTTCGAGTCGCTCCGTCACCCCTTCCTGATCCTGTTCTCGGTGCCGCTGGCACTGGTCGGCGCGGTGTTTGCGCTGTTCCTGCTCGACATGAGTCTGAGCGTGGTGGTCTTCATCGGCCTGATCATGCTGGTTGGTATTGTGGTGTCCAATGCGATCGTGCTGGTCGACCGCGTCAACCAGCTGCGCAACCATGGCATGGCGCGGCGCGAGGCGGTACTGGAGGGCGCCCATGCACGCCTGCGGCCAATCCTGATGACCACCGTCACGACCCTGTTCGGCTTCCTGCCGATGGCCATCGGCCTGGGTGATGGCGCGGAGCTGAGGCGACCATTGGCGATCACCGTCATCGGCGGTCTGGCTTTCTCGACTCTGTTGACGCTGGTGCTGATTCCGGTGCTCTACAACCTGTTCGGTGGTGACCGCGTGCCGGTCCCGGCCGGCGAGCGCTTGAAACGGCTGGACGATGAGGATGTGCTGGAGGGGAGTGCCGGGTCATGAGTGGCGGTGCCACGAATGCGCATGGCGGGCGTGGGGGTGGCCTGAACATCGCCCGGCTGGCGCTGCGGCGACCGGTCACGACGGTGATGGGCTTCGTTTCGCTGGTGGTGATCGGACTGATCGCCGCGCAGAAGCTGCCACTGGAGTTCTTTCCCGAGCTCGATGCGCCCTTCATCGCGGTCAACGTGCCCTATGCCGGCTCGTCGCCGAAGGAGATCGAGCAGGAGATCACCCGTCCGCTGGAGGCCGTGCTCGGCACGCTGCCTGGCATCAAGCAGATGCAGAGCGAGTCCAATGCCGACCAGTCGCAGGTCTTCATGATCTTCGACTGGGGCGTCGATCTGTCGATCAAGGCGGCCGAGGTACGCGAACGGGTCGAGGCGGCCCGCGGCGAGTTGCCGGAGGACGTGCGCCGGATCAACGTGTTCAAGTTCTCCACCGCCGACGAGCCGATCCTGCGGGTGCGCCTGTCCGCCGGAGATGCCGATTTGCGCGGGCAGTACAACCGGCTCGAACGGGTCGTCAAGCGCTCACTCGAGCGGCTACCCGGGGTGGCCCGGGTGGACCTGTCCGGGGTCGCGCCGGATGAGGTCCAGATCGCACTGCTGCCAGAACGCCTCGCCTCGCATTCGGTGGATCTGAACCAGTTGGCCCAGAAGCTGGCGAGCGAGAACTTCTCCCTCTCCGGCGGATTGATCGATGACGGTGGCAGCCGGGTGCGGGTGCAGCCGGAAGGCGAGTTCCGCTCGCTGGAGCAGATCGGCGAGCTGCTCGTCAACGACGCCGGCGTACGTCTGCGCGACATCGCCGACATCCGGCATCAGCCGCAGCAGATGAACTACCGGCGCATCCTCGATGGCGAGTTCGCGGTCGGGGTGGACATCTACAAGGAGCGCGGCGCCAACCTGGTCGAGACCGGCCGTCTGGTGCGGGCCGAGGTCGACCGCATCAATGCCAGCGGCGAGTTGGGTGATATTCGCATGATCACCTTCGACGACAAGGCCGAAGGGGTGACCAGCTCGCTGAGCGAGTTGCTCAAGTCCGGTTTGCTCGGCATGGCGCTGTCGCTGGGCGTGCTGTATGCATTCCTGCGCCACTGGCCGTCGACGCTGATGGTGTCACTGGCGGTGCCGATCTGCACCACGATCACCCTGGGCGTGATGTACTTCCTCGGCCTGACCCTGAATATCCTGTCGATGATGGGTCTGCTGCTGGCGGTCGGCATGCTGGTCGACAATGCGGTGGTGGTGGTCGAGAGCATTTTCCAGGAACGCGAGCGGCAGCATGCCGATCCGGCCCTGTCGGCCATCCGCGGCGCCCAGTCGGTGACCCTGGCGGTCAGCGCCGGCACCTTGACCAGCATCATCGTGTTCGTTCCCATCATCTTCGGTGACAAGAGCGACATCACGATTTTCCTCGTCCACGTCGCCATCCCGCTGACGATCGCGCTGCTGTGCTCGTGGTTGGTGGCGGTCTCGCTGATTCCGATGCTGGCCTCGCGGGTGAGTCCGCCGGCCGGGGGCGGCAAGGCGCATGCTTTCGACCCCATCCGGGATCGCTATGGGCGCTTCCTGGAGTGGACCCTGGCCCATCGCTGGAAAACCTCGATCGGCATTGTGTTGCTGCTGCTGGCCACGGCGATACCAGCGACACTGGTGACCTTCGACATGTTCCCGGCCGACGACCGGCGCACGATCCGGATCCAGTACGACCTCAACGGCAGTTACCGGCTGGAGCAGATCGAGCCGGCGGTGCGGACGGTGATCGGCTACGTCGAGGCCCATCGCGAAGAGTGGGAGGTCAAGTCGATCTACAGCTGGTACTCCGAAGGCGGCGGCATGTCGACCTGGGTCCAGTTGCGCGACGATGCCGGTGCGACCCTGAGCGCCAGCGAGGTGACCGAAAAGATCCGCGAGAACCTGCCCCAGATCGCGATCGGCAAGGTATCGGTAGGTTCGGGCCGCAATGATGGCAGTGGCAACGAGGGCGTGCGGCTGAGTGTCATAGGCGATTCCACCGCCATCCTGGAGGAGGTCGCCGGGACGCTGGTCAAGGTCCTCTCGACGGTTCCGGGCCTGACCGATGTGCGCATCGACCAGGGCACCGCCGAACGCGAAGTGCAGCTACGGGTGGATCGGGAACGGGCGATCGCACTGGGTTTCGACACCGAGCAGATCGCCAATCTGGTGTCGGTGGCGATGCGCGGGATGCCGCTGAACGAGTATCGCGGGCGCGAGGGCGAGGTGCCGCTGTGGCTGCGCTTCAAGGACGCCGAGCAGCTCAGTCTGGACCAGCTGGGCCAGATCCAGCTGACCCGGCCGGACCAGCCGTCGGTGCCGTTGAGCGCGCTGGTCAAGCTCGACGTGCTGCAGGGACCGTCGACGATCCAGCGTACCGATCGCCAGGTGGCCTTGGCGATCCAGACCGATCTGGACGAGATCACGATGGGCGAGGCGCGCACGCTGATCGAGCAGGCACTGGCCAATGTGACCCTGCCAGCGGGCTACAGCTGGAGCTTCGGGCGCGGTTTCGACCGTGATCAGGAAGCGCAACAGACGATGCTGTTCAACTTCGTGCTGGCGATCGCGCTGATCTACATCGTCATGGCGGCGCTGTTTGAAAGCCCGCTCTATCCGCTGACCATCCTGACCTCGATCGTGTTCTCGATCTGCGGCGTGCTGTGGGCCTTTCTGGCCACAGGAACGACTTTCTCGCTGATGGCGATGATCGGCATCCTGATCCTGATCGGTGTGGTGGTGAACAACGGCATCGTCCTGATCGAGCACGTCAACAACCTGCGCCGGGCCGGCCATGCACGTGATGTGGCGCTCGCGATGGGCGGACGCGAACGTTTGCGGCCAATCCTGATGACCGTCGGCACCACCGTGCTGGGGCTGCTGCCGCTGTGCATCAGCAATGTCCAGATCGGCGGCGACGGGCCGCCCTACTACCCGATGGCGCGAGCGATCGCCGGCGGGCTGCTGTTCTCCACCATCGTCAGCCTGATCGTGCTACCGACGGTCTATGCGCTGATCGACGATCTGACCAACTGGCTGGGCAGACTCGGCAGCAGCGCCAAGGCCCGCGCCATCGGCGGCCGCGAGCGCGGCACGATCGTCAGCGATGTGG
>JBGTIE010000515.1:0-11058 GCA_041745855.1 Lysobacterales bacterium
CAGTTGATCGACGCCCTGCAGCGGCCCCGACCGAGGGTCGCGCTGGGCCAGGCGCTGGCCGGGATCGCGAGCGCGGCGATCGATGTGTCCGACGGTCTGCTCGCCGATCTGGGCCATATCCTGCGTCACAGTGGCGTAGACCAGCGAGACCTGGGTGCCGACATCGATTGCGACCAGCTACCGTCCTCGGCCGCGCTGGCTCTGGCCGCGCCCGATGCCGACCAATGCCGGCAGTGGCAACTGGCTGGTGGCGACGACTACGAGTTGCTGTTCTGCGCGCCCGCCGATCGGCGTGAGGCAGTGCTGGCCGCGGCCGAGCAGAGCTACACGCCGGTGCAGCGGATCGGCCAATGCACCGCAGCAGGATTGCGCCTGTACAGCGGGGACCGGATCATCGCTCCCCCGAGCGCCGGCTGGCAGCATTTCGAATGAGCAGACAACCGGCCCCCAAAGGCTTGATGCGCCAACCGTGGGCGTGGATCGCCACCGCCGGTGGTGTCGGGCTGGCGCCGCTCGCACCGGGCACCTTCGGCTCGATCGTTGCGCTGCCGGCCTGGTACTGGCTGCGCGATCTGGCCTGGCCGCTGCAACTGCTGGTACTGCTGGCCGCCTTCTGGCTCGGCGTGGTCGCCGCCTACCGGGTCGAAGCGAGCACCGGTCAGCACGACCCGGGCTGGATCGTCTGGGACGAAGTGATCGGCCAGTGGCTGACCCTGATGCTCGCCGCCTGGCTGGTCGGCGCGCAGCCGCTGTGGTGGGAGCTGGGCGTCGGCCTGGTTTGCTTCCGGCTGTTCGACGTCGTCAAGCCGTGGCCGATCCGAGTCATTGACCAGCGCCTGCCAGGCGGTGTGGGAACCATGGCCGACGATGCATTGGCCGGGGTCGGCGCGGGCCTGTTGGCGGCTGGGCTTTTGCTGTTGCTGCCGGGGTGACCCCGGAGGTGCATGAAGTCGAGGGCCCAGGGCTCAGGGCCCAGGGCCCAGTGCACAGCCAAGCTTGAGGCGAGTTTGAAACCAAGGGCCGTGAGGTCCAACCGGCCTCGAAGCGGCTCTTGACCTGCTGGGCCCTGAGCCCTGGGCCCTGGGCCCTAAAGCCACAAGAACGTTCTGGAACACCAATCTGGCTCGATCCCCAGACACACCGCGGCGCTCCCACTTGACTTCGGTCAATGCGCGCCCGCGGCCGTTCACTAGGCTTTCCAACCATGAACGCCGAAGCCTCTTTCGATCTTGAGCTGGTCCGCCGCTACGACCAGGCGGGGCCGCGTTATACCTCCTATCCGACCGCGCCGCAGTTCAAGGCGGGCTTTCCGCTGGCGCGTTATCTGGAAGAGCTCGAGGCCAGCAACGGCGATCCGCTGCCGGCGCCACTGTCGATCTACATCCATCTGCCGTTCTGCACCAACCCCTGCTTCTACTGCGGCTGCACCCGCATCATCACCCGCGACCAGCGACGCGGACTGGAATATCTGGGTCTGATCGAACGCGAGATCGCCCTCCAGGCCGAGCGCTTCGACGCCGATCGATCGATCGAACAGTTGCACCTGGGTGGCGGCAGCCCGAATTTCTACAGCCCCGAGGCACTGGCCCAACTGGTCGAGACGATCGGCCGCCATTTTCGCCTCGCTCCGCCCGATCAGCGCGAGTTCGGCATCGAGATCGATCCGCGCCTGGTCAACGTGCGCCAACTGGCCGAGCTGCGTGCAATCGGCTTCAACCGGGTCAGCTTCGGGGTGCAGGACTTCGACCCGGCGGTACAGCAGGCAGTCAATCGCCGGCAGGGTGTCGAGGCGACGCTGGAGTTGATCACCGCGGCGCGCGAACTCGGCTTCCGCTCGATCAACACCGATCTGATCTACGGCCTGCCGAAGCAGACCACGGCCGGTTTCGACCAGACCCTCGATCACATCATCGGCGCCCGACCAGACCGGATCGCCGCCTACAGCTACGCCCATCTGCCGGACCGCTTCAAGGCCCAGCGGCGCATCCACGCCGACGACCTGCCCGGCCCGGCGGCCAAGCTGCGGCTGCTGGCGCAGACGGTCGAACGGCTGACCGGCGCGGGCTATCGCTACATCGGCATGGATCATTTCGCACTGCCCGACGACGAGCTGTCGCGCGCGCTCGACAACGGTGGGCTGCAGCGCAATTTCCAGGGCTACAGCACCCACGCCCATTGCGACCTCATCGGCATCGGCATGAGTTCGATCGGTGAGATCGGTGATGTCTACGTACAGAACCAGCGTGCGCTGCCGTTATATCAGGATGCCCTCAAACGCGGCGAGTTGGCGATCGACCGCGGCCTGGTCATGGATTCCGACGACCGCCTGCGGCGCTGCGTGATCTCGAAACTGATGTGCCAGGGCGTGCTCGATATCGGCGCCATCGAGGAGCGCTACCAGATCCGCTTCGGCCGCTACTTCGCCGCCTCGCTGGCCCGACTGACACCGCTGGTCGCCGACGGTCTGGTCCAGATCAGCAACCGGCAGATCGAAGTCACGCCCAACGGCCGCTATCTGCTGCGCAGCATCGCCATGTGCTTTGACGCCTACCTGCACGGCGAGCGTGGCGACAAGGCACTGGAGGCGGTGCGCTATTCGAGGGTGATCTAGCCCGATCCGGCCGATCCGGACCCCGCTCGGGTCGGGGCAGCGGTTCGGTTCCGCCGATCCGGACGCCAGCGCGCCGTCGATGCGGCAGGGTTCGGGGCACCGCAACACGCCCCGGAGCCGCGATGTCCCTCAACCTGCCCGCAACCCTGTCCCTGCCGCCGGATGGCCCAACCGCCTTGCGCTGGCTGGGATGGGGCCTGTTCGTACTGCTGTGTCTGGCCATTGCCATACATGGCTTCATCTATCTGTGGCTCCCGTACCAGCCGCGCAATCCCTTCCACGTCGCTTTTGCCCAGGCCGGCTGGGCGGTGCCACTGCACTTCTATACGGCCGGCCTGGCGCTGCTGCTGCTGCCGCTGCAGTTTTCGACCCGGCTGCGTCAGCGCTGGCCGACCGTGCATCGCAGCAGCGGCGGCCTCTATCTGGCGTGCGTACTGATCGGCGGCATCTCCGGCCTCCTGCTCGCATCGCGCTCGCAAGGCGGCCTGGCGACCGCGGTAGGCTTTACGCTGCTCGGGCTGGTCTGGCTACAGTGCAGCGGCCTGGCCCTGTATTACGCCGTGCGGGGCCAATACGCCCTGCACCGTCGCTGGATGCTACGTAGCGCAGCAATGACCTTTTCTGCGGTGACCTTGCGGATCTATCTGGGGCTGGGCGTGCCGGTCCTGGGGTTGGACTTTCGGACCGTCTACATCGCCGCCTGCTGGCTCTGCTGGACCGGCAATCTGTTGGCGGTCGAGATCTATCTCAGGTTCAGCGAGCGCAGCACTCAGTCCGAAGCCGCGGCCCTGCGCCGACAGTCACTCGGTGTTTCGCCGGACAGCCGCTTGAACGCGGTATTGAAGGTGGACTTGGAAAGAAATCCGCAGTCATAGGCGATGTCCAGTGCCGTGCGGCGATCACTCGGATCGAGCAGACAGGTACGGGCGGCCTTGACCCGGTAGCGGTTGACATAGTCCCAGAACGGGCCGCCCAGACGACGATTGATGACCTCGGACACCAGATACTCGGGGTAGCCGCTGCGGCGGGCCAGCTGGCCGATGCTCAACGCAGGCTCTCGATACAACTGCTGCTCGTCCATCAGCACCCGCAGGCGCGCTTCCACTTCGGCATAGCGCGGGTCCTCGGGCCGGTCGTGACCCGCCCCGGGTTGGCCTGGCGCGGCGTCTTGATCGGCTTCCGGGGCCAGCACGGGCGTTTGCAGCAGACTCCGGAAGGCCACCAGCAACACCCACAGCGCGACCGCGGCATAGATCAGCCGGCCGCTCAGCCACGGCACCGGAATCAGCCACTGGGCCAGGGCGATCGCCCAGATCAGCAGTTGCGAGGCAGCCATCAGCAACAGCCAGCGCAGTGCATCGGGGTCGGCGTCGGCGCGACTGGCCAGCACCAGGCGCCGGTATCGCAACATCACCTGGCAGGCAGCACCCAGGTAGCTCAGGCTGTAGACGAACATGGCGCCGTCGACATATGGGGCGCGGGCTGGGTAATCGCCCCGTAACAGGCGCTCGAACAGGGCATCCACACCGGCCCGGTCGAGCAGCAGCAGATCGGCATAGGCGAGCAAGCCCAGCAACAAGCCGATGGCGTGGACCGTGTCGCCGACCCGCAAGCCGATGCCCTGCGCCAGGGCGCGCGCATACAGATAGAACAGCGGTCCGTACAGAAACGGCAGCAAGCCGACCAGACGGTAAGGCCTGAGCAACTCCGGCGAGGGTTCGACCAGAAACAGCGCGCGCATCGCCAGATCCACCCCGACCAGCGCCAGCCACAGCACCAGCACGCGATTGGCCGCCACGTTGACCGGGCGCCGCCACAGGGTCAACGACAGCAGCATCGCCTGCGCCGCGCCAATGGCATAGAGCACGACCCAGTGAGTCATCTGGTTGCACGTCCGGGAGCAGTCATGGATCTGGAAGCCGTCATGGGCCTGATGCTAACGCTGGCGCCATGCGTCTGCTCACAAGGCCATCCCCGCGGCATGGCCGGACGCCCACGCCCACTGGAAGTTGTAGCCGCCGAGCCAGCCGGTGACATCGACCACTTCGCCGATGAAATACAGCCCCGGCACGTTCCGCGATGCCATCGTGCTCGACGACAGCTCGCGCGTGTCGACCCCGCCGAGGGTCACTTCGGCGGTGCGATAGCCTTCGGTGCCGCTGGCCACCAGCGACCAGTGCTGCAACCGCTCACCGATCACTCGCAGCGCGGCCTCGGTGTACTGTTTCAGTGGCCGGCTGTCGAGCTGCCGGCTGTCCATGATTGGTTCGAAAAGCCGCTGGGCGTAACGCCGCGGCAGCCATTCGCCGAGCAAGGTACGCAGTTCGACCGCCGGCCGCTGGCGCCGTGCCTGATGCAGCAGTTCTGCCACATCGGCGCCTGGCAGCAGGTCCAGCCAAAGCGCCTGGCCCGGTTGCCAGTATGACGAGATCTGCAGGATCGCCGGACCGCTGACGCCGCGGTGGGTGATCAGCAGATCGTGCTGGAAGGATTGCGCCTGCCAGCTGACCCGCACCGGCAGCGCCACCCCGGCCAGGCCTTCGAGTTCCTCCAGCGGTCGGCCACTGAGAGTCAGCGGCACCAGCCCGGCGCGGGTTGGCAACACCGCATGGCCGAACTGCCGCGCCAGTTGGTAGCCGTAGCCGGTCGCGCCCATCCGTGGGATCGACAGGCCGCCGCTGGCGACGACCAGGTTCGGCGCGGCCAGCCGGCCCTGAGTGGTTTGCAGCACGAAACCGCCATCGCGCTGCTCCACCGATTGCACCGAACACTGGGTGTCGATACGTACGCCCGCATCGCTGCATTCGGTCAGCAGCATCTGCACGATGTCCTTGGAGGAGACATCGCAGAACAACTGGCCCAGCTCCTTTTCGTGCCAGCCGATCCGGTGCGCCCGCACCAGGGCCAGGAAATCGGCCGGCGTGTAGCGCGCCAGCGCCGACTTGCAGTAGTGCGGATTGGCCGACAGGAAATTTTCCGGAGTAGTCCCCAGATTGGTGAAATTGCAGCGCCCGCCGCCAGACATCAGGATCTTCTTGCCGCAGCGATTGGCATGCTCGATCACCCGCACCCGCCGCCCGCGCTTGCCGGCCGTCAGCGCACACATCAACCCCGCCGCCCCACCACCGATGACGATGGCGTCGAGGTCCGGGGAGCTGTGGACGGGAGCGGGCATGGGTAGGGTGGGTCCGTGCGAGGCGCGGAGGATTGTGGCAGAAGCGTATAGGGCCCAGGGCACAGGGCCCAGGGCCCAGAAGAGCAAGGGCCCAGCGCGCAGGGCCCAGAGCCCAGACGAGCAAGGGCCCAGGGTACAGGGCACAGGGCCCAGGAAGGTCAGAGCCGCACGCTGCGGCTCTTCTGGGCCCTGAGCCCCGGAGCTTCAAGGCACATTGTCGGCTACTGCAAGAGCTCCCCTCGGGGTCGGAATCGGTATCGGCATCGGAATCGATTCATTTTGGCGTAGTCGTCATCCGCCCCGCGAACCGCGTGGCCACGCCGCCCCACCGTTTTGGGGATCGGACGATCCGGTCGAGCAAGGCGGTACACCCGGCAGACGTACTCAATGGCTGCCCGGTACACGTCAAATCGTTCGTGTCCTCAACCCATGTCGTTGCCCTTCAATCCGATGCCGATGCCGATGCTGATTCCGACCCCGACCCCGACCCCGACAGCCACTTCACACCATTGATCCATCACTGATCGCACCCTGAGCCCTTGCTCTACTGGGCCCTGGGCCCTGGGCCCTGGGCCCTTCTCCAGGGCACTGAGGGCGACAAGACCCCAGAGCTAACCGCCAGTCGCTTTGACACGGGCCCCCTCTTCCGCTTACCATTCCGCTCCTTTTTGCCGCGCCTTGTTGGAGATCTCATGAAGCGCACTTTCCAGCCCAGTAATTTGAAGCGCGCGCGCACCCACGGTTTTCGTTCGCGCATGAAGACCCGCAGTGGCCGTGCGATCATCAACGCCCGTCGCGCCAAGGGTCGCAAGCGTCTTTGCCCCTGATCGCTTGATCAGCGGCTGAACGATCCTTGAGGCGTGCAGCATTCAAAGGCGTTTCCACGCGGTGCCAGACTGACCCAGGCTCGCCAGTTTACCGAGGTCTTTGGCCGCAGTGAGCGGCAGGCAGGACCCCGTCTGTTGTTGCGCGTCCGGCTACAGCCCGAAGGGGGAGCCCGCCTTGGAATGGCGATTGCCCGCAAGCGCGCGCGCACCGCGGTGCTGCGCAATCGCATCAAGCGACTGCTACGGGAACGCTTCCGTCAGTTGCAGCACGACTGGCCGGCGGTCGATCTGATCGTGTTGTTGCGCGGCCCGATGACGCTGGCCGATTGCGAAGGCCTGGGGGACGAGTTTCAGCAGCTGGTCGAGCGAGCGATCCAACGCATCGCCCGTAGCTCAGCCAACGACGAGGCCAACGACTGATGGATACCCGCACTTTCTTCCTGATCGCCCTGGCGCTGGTCGGCTTTCTGCTGTTTCAGGCCTGGCAGGAAGACTATGCCCGGACCCCACTGATCGTGGAGCAGAGCCAGCCCGTGCAGGCAGTCGAAGATGGCGCGGTACCCGCCGCGCTGCCGGCAACGGCAGCGATTCCAGTCGCCGAGCAGGCGCAGGAAGCCGCAGTACCCGGTGCAGTAGAGCCCCCCCCTGCCGCGGCCAGCAGTAGCCGCGAAATCGTACTGCAGAGCGATCTGCTGCGGCTGCACCTGAGCGAAAAGGGCGGCGGCGTGCTGCGCGCCGAGTTGCTGTCCTATCCGCAATCCCTCGACGACCCCACGCCCGTCATGCTGCTGCGCGACGAAGGTCCACGCCTGTTTCTGGCCCAGTCCGGACTGATTCCGGCTGGCGACAGCCGCGCGCCCGATCATCTGGCCGACTACCGTTTCGACGACAACGCCAGCCGTCTCAATGGCGATGGGCCAGTGGAGGCGGTGTTCATCTGGCAGGACGGTGCCGTGCAGGTACGCAAGATCTACAGCCTGCAGCCCGGCAGTTTTGAGGTACAGCTACGCTTTGTGGTTGACAATCAGGGCAGCGAGGCCTGGGCCGCGGCGCCGTATTACCAGATGCAGCGCCTGCCCTTGCCCAGCCCCAGTGGCTTTATCAGCAATCCGGAGATGTACAGCTTTGCCGGTGCGGCCGTTTACAGTCCGGAAGAGAAGTTCGAGAAGCTGTCTTTCGGCGATTTTCTCGACGAGCCGTTCAAGCGCAGCATCACCGGCGGCTGGGCGGCCATGCTGCAGCACTACTACGTCGCCGCCTGGATTCCGCCGGCGACCGAGGCGGTGCAGTACGAGACCGCCATCCTCAATCCGAACGTCGACGCCCGCTACCTGATCCGCGGCCGTGGCCAGGCGGTCAGCCTCGGCGCCGGAGGCACGGCCGAGTTCCCGCTGCGTATGTATGTCGGACCCAAGTTGCAGGACGTCCTGCCGGACGTCGCCACGGGCCTGGACCTGACGGTTGACTATGGCTTCTTCACCTTCTTTTCCAAGCCGCTGTTCTGGGTGCTGTCGCTGTTGCACGACCTGACCAACAACTGGGGCCTTGCGATCATCGGGCTGACTCTGCTGGTCAAGCTGGTGTTCTTCAAGCTGTCCGAGGCGCAGTACCGCTCGATGGCAAAGATGCGCAAGGTGCAGCCGCGGCTGGAAGCGCTGAAGGAGCGCTTTGGCGACGACCGCCAGAAGATGGCGCTGGCGCAGATGGAGTTGTTAAAGAAGGAAATGATCAATCCTCTCGGCGGCTGTCTGCCAATCCTGGTCCAGATCCCGGTATTCATCGCGCTGTACTGGGTGATCCTGGAGAGCGTCGAGTTGCGCCAGGCACCGCTGTTCCTGTGGATCGAGGATCTGTCGGTACGCGATCCCTACTTCGTGCTGCCGGTGATCAACGCGCTCGCCATGTACGCTACCCAACGCCTGTCACCGATGCCCGGCATGGATCCGATCCAGCGCAAGGTGCTGCAGTCCCTGCCGATCGTCTTCGGCGTCCTGTTCGCCTTCTTCCCGGCCGGACTGGTGCTGTACTGGACCACCAACGGCGTGCTCTCGCTGGCCCAGCAGTGGTACATCATGCGGAAGGTGGATGGGGTCAAGAGCTAGGGGCCAGGGCATAGGGCGTTCAAGAGCAGGGCTGAGGGCTGAGGGCTGAGGGGTCAGAAGAGCGGTTGCTGTAGCCAGTTCCGGTGGCCAATCGCGGCGCTGGACGCCACCTTCGTCATTGCGAAGGAGCCTAAGCGACTGCGGCAATCCACAGCGCAAACGGTCCGATGGCACCCACCCCATCGTCATTGCGAGACCGCTTTTCCGGGCCGGAAAAAGGGTCTCGCGATGACGAAGGATTGTGCGTGGGCGGGCCAAAGCCTGGAGCGCTGGCCCTGCTCTTCTGACCCTCAGCCCTCAGCCCTCAGCCCTTGTCCTTGAACGCCCTCAGCCCTCAGCCCTTGTTCCCGAACCCCCTCAGCCGTGGCCCTGCACCCCGGAAACCCTAACTTCTCCCGCTGCGCGTAGTAGCTCTCCGCCACCGCCTTCGCCAGCGTGCGGACGCGCAGGATGTAGCGTTGGCGTTCGGTGACGCTGATGGCGCGGCGAGCGTCCAGGAGGTTGAAGCTGTGGGAGGCCTTGCAGACCTGCTCGTAGGCCGGTAGCGGCAGGCCGCGTTCGACCAGCTTGAGCGCTTCGCCCTCGCAGACGCCGAACCAGTGGAACAGCGCCTCGACGTTGGCTTCCTCGAAGTTGTAGGTCGATTGCTCGATCTCGTTCTGCAGGAAGACGTCGCCGTAGGTCACCGGACCCTGCGGCCCAACCGTCCAGATCAGGTCGTAGACGTTTTCCACGTTTTGCAGATACATCGCCAGCCGTTCCAGGCCGTAGGTGATCTCGCCGGTGACCGGCTTGCATTCCAGCCCGCCGGCCTGCTGGAAGTAGGTGAACTGGGTCACCTCCATGCCGTTGAGCCAGACTTCCCAGCCCAAGCCCCAGGCGCCCAGCGTCGGAGATTCCCAGTTGTCCTCGACCAGCCGCAGGTCATGGACCAGCGGATCGACGCCGAGCGAGCGGAGCGAATCGAAATACAACTCGACGATGTTGTCTGGCGAGGGCTTGAGCACGACCTGGTACTGGTAGTAGTGCTGCAGCCGGTTCGGATTCTCGCCGTAGCGACCATCGGTGGGTCGGCGCGAGGGCTGCACATAGGCTGCATTCCACGGCTCGGGGCCGAGGCAGCGCAAGAAGGTGGCCGGATGGAAGGTCCCGGCGCCGACCTCGGTGTCGAGTGGCTGCACCAGCACGCAACCTTGCGCCGACCAGTACGTCTGCAGGCGCAGGATGATGTCTTGAAAGCTCGGGCCGCTCATGACGGATCACTCGTGACTATGGGCAAGCCGCCGATTGTCCCACGAGCGGAGCGGTTGTCGGAACGGGCGCATGGTTGGAGGTGGTTGGAGGGGTTGGAGGGGGTTGGAGGGTGCGATACAGCCATGGCCGAGTCGGCAGTCGAGCGGCGAAATCCGCGTTTACCGCACCAACATCGCAGTTCTGAAGCAAACAACAGCTCAAGAGCTGATTGACCACAAAGGACACAAAGGACACAAAGGAGAGCAAAGCAAAAGATACTGGTCGTTGAGTTGCGAAACTCGACCCGGGCGCTTGGGAATTGCGGCTGTGCCCAGACATGCGTCCATGCTCCAAAGCTTCCCTTCGTGTCCTTCGTGTCCTTTGTGGTTAACCGCTCTTTCGCTTTCTGTGCGCGTTGGGAGTAGGAGGTACCCGTTTGGCCGCCCGCTGCTGCGGGAGTTTTGGAGTCGGGAGCGCAGCAGCGCTCGTCAATTGACCTCGACCCGATCCCGCCCCCGCTCCTTGGCCCGATACAGCGCCTTGTCGGCCCGGATCAGGCAGACGTCGAGCGGATCGAGGCCGGAATACTCGACCAGGCCGAAGCTCAGCGTGACGCTGGGCGCGCCTTCGTACAGCGGGGTCGACGCCAGTGCTCGGCGCAGACCGTTGGCGCGCTCTTCGGCCGCGGCCAGCGGAATTTCCGGCCAGACCAGCAGGAATTCCTCGCCGCCCCAGCGCGCGGCAGTCTCCTCGCCCTTCAAGTCCGCCCGCAGGCGGGCGGCGACAGCGGCCAGAACGCGGTCGCCGACGGCATGTCCGTGGTTGTCGTTGATCGACTTGAAGTGATCAATATCGGCGATTGCCACGCAGAAATGGCGCCGCTGCTGGTGAGTACGTGTGGCCAGTTGCTCTAGCAGCTCGACCATGCCACGACGGTTCAGCAGTCGGGTCAGGGCATCGGTGGCGGCGGCTTCGGCGAGCACCGCTTCGAGCTGGCAACGCTGCTCGATCTCCTTGCGCAGCACGATATTGAGGCGGTCCAGCTCGGCGGTGCGCGCGCGCACATTCGCCTTCAGCCGCGCACTGGCAGCGCGCGCACCTTCCAGCGCC
>JBGTIE010000516.1:0-6306 GCA_041745855.1 Lysobacterales bacterium
CGGCTGTGGCTGCTTGACGAACCGCTGGCCAATCTGGATGCCGCCTCGAGCGATTCGCTCGCCAGTTGGATCGGCGAGTTCGCCGCCAGCGGCGGGGCGGTCATCCTGACCGGTCATGGTCGCCTGCCCGCGGCGCTGAAAGTGCGCGAGTTCCAGCTTCAGCTGCCGGCGTGGAATTGAGCCGGCGATGGAGCTGAGTCTGACCACCGCCTTCCGCAGCGCGCTCAAGCGGGATCTGCAACTGGCCTGGCGTCGCCGGGGCGATCTGCTGCATCCCTTCGCCTTCGCTCTACTGGTCGCCACGCTGTTCGCGATCGGGGTGGGCGGCGAAAGCCAGTTGCTGCGCGCGGCAGCGGCACCGGTGGCCTTTCTGGCCGTGCTGCTGGCGCTGTTCCTGTCGGTCGATGGACTGTTCCGGCCCGACCGTGACGATGGCCAGCTCGATCATCTGCTGGTCTCGCCGGTGCCGCTGAGCCTGACCCTGGCGGCGCGGCTGCTGGCCTACTGGCTGGTCCATGGCCTCGGCCTGACCCTGGCGGCGCCGCTGATTGCGCTGCTGCTGCGGCTGGATTGGTCGCTGCTGCCGTTGCTGATGGGGGCGCTGGCGATCTGTACGCTGGGGATGAGCGCGATCGGCCTGATTGGCGCCGCCTTGACGGTCCCGCTCAGGCGCGGTGGTATGCTGCTGGCTCTGATCGTGCTGCCCCTGTATGTGCCGCTGCTGATATTTGGCTGCGGCGCTGTGGTGGCCGGGGGAGAAGCGAGTGCCGCCCCATTGTTGCTGGCGGCCGCTCTGAGTGTCTTTCTGACAACGCTGGCACCCTTTGCCGCGGCCATCGCGTTGCGTTTGGGTGTGGACTGAGCGTCTGGGGTATGGACTGAACGAGCCCGCATGAATCGATTCTGGATCTGGCTGACCCGCTTTGCCTCCCCGCCGGTGTTCTATCGGGTGGCCGGCGTGTGGCGGCCATGGCTGGGGATTGGCGCGCTGCTGATCGGTGGTTTCAGTATCTACTGGGGCCTGTTCCACGCGCCCGAGGACTACTACCAGGGTGACAGCTACCGGATCATTTATCTGCACGTCCCGGCGGCGTGGATGAGCCTGTTCGCCTATGTGGTGATGGCCGTGGCCGGCGCGGCGGCGCTGATCTGGCGCACCAAGCTCAGTGAACTGACGGTCCTGGCCTGCGCGCCGATCGGCGCCGGATTCACCGCCATCACGCTGCTCAGCGGCATGCTCTGGGGTCGGCCGACCTGGGGCGCCTACTGGGTCTGGGATGCGCGTCTGACCTCCGAGCTGGTGTTGCTGTTTCTGTATCTGGGCGTGATCGGCCTGGCCAGCGCCTATGGCGATCTGCGCCGTGGCGCCCGTGCGGCCGCTGTGCTGGCGCTGGTCGGCGTGGTCAACCTGCCGATCATTCATTACTCGGTACGCTGGTGGAACACGTTGCACCAGGGCGAGACCGTGCGCCTGTTCGGCGAATCCTCGATCGATCCCTCAATGGCCTGGCCGCTGCTCGGCGCCGCGCTTGCTGCCAAGCTGTACTTCGGCTGGTCGCTGCTTGGCCGGCTCAGATTGGCGCTGATCGAGACGGAAAGCGACAAGGCCTGGGTCGCCCAGGCGCTCGATATCCAGCCTGACCCGGACCAGCGCCAGAACGGAGCTGAGCAGCGTGCATCGACCAAGGCCGCTCCGGAGGACCCGGCGCATGCTTGAATGGTTGGAGAGCCACGGCCACTGGGGCTTCATCACCGCCTCTTACGCGATCGCCGCGTTGGCGCTGCTGATCGACGTCATCGGACAGCGGATCAAGCGCAACGATCTGAAGCGTCGCGTGCTGGAGCGCCAGGCCCGCCGCCAATTGCAACGAACCCATTGAGCCAGAGCACCTGCACATGCATCCGTTACGCCGCCAACGCCTGATTGCCATCGTCGCCCTGTTGATCGGGCTGGGAATCGCGACGACTTTCGCGCTGCTTGCGCTGAACGAGAACCTGGACGTGTTCTATTCGCCCACCGACATCGCCGATGGCAAGGTTGAGACGGGCAAGCGCTTCAAGCTCGGAGGTGTGGTGCTGGAAGACAGCACCGCGCGCGATCCGCAGAGTCTGCAGGTCAGTTTCGTCGTCACCGACCGCTTCCGCGAGGTGCCGGTGAGCTTCTCGGGCATCCTTCCGGACCTGTTCAAGGAAGGTCAGAGCGTAATCGCCACCGGCAGTCTGGACAGTGGCGTATTCAAGGCCACCCAGGTGCTGGCCAAGCACGATGAGACCTACATGCCGAAAGAGGTCGCCGAGGCGATCGAGAAGGCCAAGGTCCGCACCGACGCCGAAAGCGGCAATGGCTATGGCGGCTACAACAACGGGGGAGCAAAGCAGTGATTCCAGAGCTTGGTCAATGGTCCATGATCCTTGCGTTGCTGTTTGCGGTGATGCTGGCCTTCGTACCGATGCTCGGCAGCTATCTGGGCGACGAGGCGCTAATGCGCTCGGCCCGGCCGCTGGCCTACGGCCAGTGCGTGTTCCTGCTGCTGTCCTTCCTGCTGCTGGTACAGGCTTTCATCAGCCAGGATTTCTCGGTCGCCTATGTGGCGCAGAACTCCAATCTGGCTCTGCCCGTGCATTACCGCGTTTCCGCGGTGTGGGGTGCGCATGAGGGTTCGCTGCTGCTGTGGGCGCTGACGCTGGGCCTTTGGACCGTGGCGGTGGCAGTTTTCAGCCGCAGTCTGCCGTTGCAGTTCATCAGCCGCGTGCTGGCCGTGCTGGGCGTCATCAGCATCGGCTTCCTGCTGTTCACGATCTTCACCTCCAACCCCTTCCTGCGCCACTTGCCACCGCTGGCCGACGGCAACGACCTGAATCCGCTGCTGCAGGACTTCGGTCTGATCATCCATCCGCCGATGCTCTATCTGGGCTATGTCGGCTTCTCGGTCGCCTTCGCGTTCGCCATCGCAGCCCTGCTCGACGGCCGGGTCGACCAGCAATGGGTGCGCTGGTCGCGGCCATGGACCAACGTCGCCTGGGCCTTCCTGACCGCCGGCATCGCGCTCGGCAGCTGGTGGGCCTATTACGAGCTCGGCTGGGGCGGCTGGTGGTTCTGGGATCCGGTCGAGAACGCCTCCTTCATGCCCTGGCTGGTCGGAGCGGCGCTGATCCATTCGCAGGCGGTGACCGAAAAACGCGGCACGCTGCGCTCCTGGACCCTGCTGCTGAGCATTTCTGCCTTCAGCTTGTCGTTGCTAGGCACCTTCCTGGTCCGCTCCGGCGTACTGACCAGCGTGCATGCCTTTGCCAGCGATCCGACTCGCGGGCTGTTCATCCTGATTTTCCTCGGCGTGATCACCGGCGGTGCCTTGCTGCTGTATGCCTTGCGTGCACCCAGGATCACCCCCGGGCCAGCGGTGCCATTGTGCTCGCGCGAAGCCTTGCTGCTGCTCAACAACGTCCTGTTCGCGACCGCCTGCGCGATGGTCCTGCTCGGCACCCTCTATCCGCTGCTGATCGACGCCCTGGGACTCGGCAAGATTTCGGTCGGCCCGCCCTATTTCGGCAACCTTTTTTACTGGCTGATGGCCCCCCTGGTACTGCTGATACCTCTCGGCCCGCTGGCCCGCTGGCAAGGCGATCGCTGGGTCGACATCCTCACCCCGCTGCGCGCCGCAGCGGCCGCCGCGGCCATCACCGGCATCGGGCTTGCCTGGTTCAGCGGCAGCACTTCGGTCAAGAGCGTCCTCGGCCTGGTCGGTGCGATGTGGGTGGTCTTCGGCACAGCGGTGTTTCTGGTTCGCCGGGCACACCGACGCCAGCCCGGCCGGCCGCTGCTGAGCGCCGAAATGACTGGCATGGTACTGGGCCATGTCGGCGTGGCTGTGTTCGTCATCGGAGTCATGATGACCGAGGCGCTGACGGTGGAGCGCGACGTGCGACTGGAACCCGGCCAGACCGAGATCATCGGCGACTACCACTTCAACTACGTCAGCATGCGGCATTTCGATGGCCCCAACTTCAAGGCCGACGAGGCCCTGATCCAGGTCATGGTGGACGACAAGCTGATCGCTGAGATGAGGCCACAGAAGCGCGGCTATCTGCGCGGTGAGGTCATGACCGAGGCGGCGATCGATCCGGGCTTGACCCGCGATCTATACGTCGCCCTCGGCGAACCGGTCGGCGCCAACGAGGCCTGGGCGATGCGGATCTACTACAAGCCGATGATCCGCTGGGTCTGGCTGGGCGCCGCACTGATGACGCTCGGCGCCCTGATTTCTGCCTTCGAGGCGCGGCTGTATCGACGCGTCGAGATCCGGAGCCCGACCAAGGGCGGCGCCGCCGAGGCACACGCATGATCCTGCGTCTGCTGCTGCCGCTGCTGATGTTCATCGCCCTGACGGCGCTGCTCTTCAGCGGACTGGGCAAGGATCCGAAAATCGTTCCTTCGCCACTGATCGGCAAGCCGGCGCCGGATTTCAGTCTGGAGACCCTGCACCAGCCTGACCGCCAGCTCAGCGCCGACAGCCTCAAGGGCGAGCCCTACTTGCTGAACGTCTTCGCCAGCTGGTGTGCCGCCTGCCGGATCGAGCATCCGGTGCTTGAGGAATACGTCCGCCGCGGCCAGATCAAGCTGGTCGGGCTGAACTACAAGGACCAGCGCGCCGACGCGATCGCCTGGCTGCGCCGCTTTGGCGATCCCTATGCCGAGATCGCCTGGGACATCGACGGCCGCGTCGGCATCGATTACGGCGTCTATGGTGCGCCCGAGACCTTTGTCGTCGACGCCGCCGGCATCATCCGCTACAAGCACGTCGGCCCGGTCACCCCAGAGATCATGGAGAAACAGATCCTGCCGCTGCTGCAAGCCGGGAACAGTAGCGGAGGCCAGCCATGAGCCTGCGCATTGCATTGATCGCCATCGTCCTGCTGCTCATCGCATCGCCGGCGCGCGCCATTGACCCGCTGCCCTTCGCCGACGCCGAACAGGAGGCGCGCTTCCGCATGCTGGTGGCCGAGTTGCGCTGCCTGCAGTGCCAGAACCAGAACCTGGCCGATTCGGACGCCGACATCGCCAAGGACCTGCGACGGGAGATCTTCGACCAGCTCGAAGCCGGCCGAACGGACGACGAGATCGTCGCCTTCCTGGTCGACCGCTATGGCGAGTTCGTCCGCTATCGGCCACCACTCAATGCCAGCACCCTGCTGCTCTGGCTCGGTCCGGGATTGATCCTGCTGCTTGGCGTCGGCGGCGTTCTTATCCATCTACGTCGCCGCCAGCAAGCAGCCGCGCCGACTGCCCCGGTCAGCGCCACTGGCCCGGTCGACGAGAATGACTGGTAGCCGCTCCCTTCTACCCACGCTCGCCCCCATGCCCACTCTTCGCACAGCCACGGATTGAATGATGCAGACCGCTTTTCTGATTCTCGCCGGCCTGACCCTGATCGTGGCACTTGCCTTCGTCCTGTGGCCGCTGCTCACCCGCCCCGGCCAGGTCACGCTGGCCTCGCGCGCCGAGACGCTGCGCGAAAAACTCAATCTGCTCAAGCAGGCGCAGGCCGACGGGCTGATCGACGAGAGCGACTTCGAGACCCGCCGCAAGGCCCTGTCAGACGAGTTGCTCGGCCTGATGGATCGTCCGATCACCGGCCGCAGCACCGCCGCGAAAATCACCGCCGGCCTGCTCGCCGCGTTGCTGCCGCCGACCGCCCTGCTCGCCTATCTGACCGTGGGCGAACCACGAGCACTGAGCTTCAGCGCTAGCGCGCGGCCACCGGCGCATATCAACCCGGCCGCTGGCAGCGGTGAGGAGCAGGCGCCCGAGCTGTCATCGGCCGCCGACCAGTTGCGCGAACGGCTGCAAGCCAACCCGCAAGACATCGAAGGCTGGTTGCTGCTCGCCCGCACCTATCGCGAACTGGCCCGCTTCGCCGATGCCCGCGACGCGTACGCCAAGGTCCGCACCGCCCGCCCGGATGATATGGACGTGACCGTGGAATACGCCGAGAGCCTCGGACTTGCGGGCAATCCGCGCACCCTGATGGGCGAACCCGAAGCCTTGCTTGCCGGCGTGCTCGAGGCCGACCCCAACCACCAGCGCGCACTGTGGCTGATGGGCTTCGCCCGCACCCAGGGCGGTGATTTCGAAGGCGCGCTTAGCCTGTGGGACCGCCTGCTCGGGATGATGGACGACCCCGATGCCCGCAACGCCCTGCGAGGCCAGATGAACCAGGCCCGCGGGCGTCTGGGCATGGATCCGCTGCCCGACGAAGCCCCGACGCCGATCACCACCGATCCAGCCTTCGCCGACGCCACCGGCGT
>JBGTIE010000517.1:0-2159 GCA_041745855.1 Lysobacterales bacterium
CTGCCGGCCTCGCTCGCCTACCGGCTGATGGCCGAGCGCCTGACCGACGTGCAGGCGGCCGGACTCAGCGGCACGCTCTGGCAGGGTCGGGCAAGCAGTCTGCTGGTGCGCGGTCGCGACTGGGGACAGCTCGATTGGCGGCTGCAGGCGTGGCCCTTGTTCAACGGCCGAACCGAGATCGACGCCGAACTCAAGGGCGCCGGTCTGGAACTGCTGGGCCGGATCGATCGCGCCGCCGACCACGTGCTGGATCTGAGCCGGGTCAGTGGTCAGGTCGACGCGGCCTGGCTGGGGCCTGCGCTGGGCTTGCCGTTGTTCATCCCGACCGGCCAGATCGATCTGGATCTGCCGCTGCTGCGGATAGATGCCGAAGGCCGACCGCTGGCGGTCGATGGCCAGGCGCATTGGCGCAATGCTGGCTTCAGCGGCATTACCCGCGCCAGCCTGGGCGAGTTGGTGTTGCAGCTCAATGGCCGCGACGGAGCGATCGATGGCCTTATCAGCAATTCCGGCCCGGCCGATCTGGCCATCGATGGCGAGTTGCGGATGCGCGACCAGCACTACCGGATCGAAGTGCGGCTGCGGCCGGATCCACGCAAGGCCGAACTGGTCAATGCGCTGCAGTGGGTGGGTCAGCCGATGAGCGACGGTGGAAGACTGCTGGTCATCGAAGGTGAAGTGCAGGGTTGGAGCCAATGAGGACCGTGTACGCGGCGTGCTGCGAGGTCGGTCGTGTAGCGGCCCAGGCCGCAGCCGCGGTGATCGGCCAGTATTTCCGCAGCCGCTTCGATGTCCGCTACAAGGCCGACGACAGCCCGGTCACGATTGCCGACGAAGCCGCCGAGGCGGCGATCCGGGAGGTCATCACGAGCCGCTATCCCGATCACGGCTTCTACGGCGAGGAGGGTGGCGCCAGCGGGTTGGATCATGAGTGGCTGTGGCTGGTCGATCCGATCGACGGGACCAAGGCCTTTGTCCGCGGCGATCGGTTGTTTTCGACCCAGATCGCCCTGATGCATCGCGGCGAGCTGGTGGTCGGTGTCTCGGCCGCGAGTGAGTATGGCGAAACCGCGTGGGCCTGGCGGGGCGGTGGTGCGTGGCTGAATGGCGAACGGCTACAGGCGGCCACGACCGACCGGCTCGACCGCGCGATCCTGTCCTTCGGCAACATCCAGACGCTCGCGGCCGATCCGGCGCGCTGGTCGCAAGTGGGCCATCTGCTGCGACAGGTCCATCGACACCGCGGTTACGGCGACTTCCTGCATTATCACCGGCTCGCCCAGGGACTGATCGATGCGGTCGTGGAAAGTGACCTGAATATTCTTGATGTCGCCGCGCTGAGCGTGATCGTGACCGAGGCAGGAGGGCGCATGACCGAACTGGACGGCGCCCCCCTGCGGTTGTCGACGCGGTCGATCCTGGCCAGCACGCCGGCCCTGCACGAGCCGATCCGGCGTGCACTGGAGCCGGCCGGATGAAGCAACCCCCGAAGATTCACGAGAGGCGCTGGGTCACGCCACGCTTCAAGCTCGAGCAGATCGATCTGGAGTTCTCCAACGGCGCCACCCGCACCTTTGAACGGCTGCCCAGCGGCGGCCACGGCGCGATCATCGTCGTGCCCCTGCTCGATCCCGACACGGTATTGCTCAGCTACGAGTACTGCGCCGGCCTGGACCGCTATGAGTTGGGTCTGACTCGTGGTCGCATCGACGAGGGCGAAACGCCGGAGCAGGCCGCCGGGCGCGAGCTGAAGGAAGAAATCGGCTACGGCGCGCGCCAGCTCAAAGTGCTGCGGCGGCTCTCGCTGGCGCCGGCCTTCATGACCCACGAGACCCATCTGGTGCTGGCCGAGGACCTTTACGAAGAGCGGCTGCCGGGCGATGAGCCTGAGCCCATCGACGCGGTGCCGTGGCAACTCGATCGCCTGCACGAGCTGATCCTGCGCGAGGACTTCAGCGAGGGGCGTTCCTGGGCGGCGTTGCTGCTGGCGCGTGAGTGGTTGCGCTACGGGCGCACGGACGCGGGCGATTGAGCGTCGGGGCAAAGTAGGCAGGGCAGGGAGGCAGGGGATGGATGCAGCGCGACTGCAGCAACTGATCGAAGCGGCCAGTGTGGTGGCGTGGCGCGCTGCGGCGGCGATCATCGAAATCTATCAGCGT
>JBGTIE010000518.1:0-2073 GCA_041745855.1 Lysobacterales bacterium
GACTTCAATCAGGGTCCGGCCGAGGGTCGTCCAAAGATCGTCGCCGCCCCGGCCGGGGGTGCCCCCCAGCCAGCCCGACAGCGCCGGCAGCATGACCAGCACCAGCACCATCGCCAGGTCCTCGACGATCAACCAGCCGACCGCGATGCGGCCGTTGATCGTGTCCAGCTGACCGCGCACCTCGAGAGCGCGCAGCAGCACGACGGTGCTGGCCACCGACAGACACAGGCCGAAGACCACCCCGGCACCGAAACTCCAGCCCCACCAGTGTGCGAGGCCAAAGCCGAGCAGGGTGGCCACGCTCATCTGCAGTACCGCGCCGGGAATGGCGATCTTGCGTACCGACAGCAGATCCTTCATCGAAAAATGCAGACCAACACCGAACATCAGCAGCATCACACCGATTTCGGCCAGTTGCATCGACAGCGCCATGTCGGCGACGAAACCGGGCGTCGCCGGACCGATGAGGATGCCTGCTGCCAGATAGCCCACCAACGCCGGGAGCCGCAGGCGCACCGCGATGAAGCCGAGGATCAGCGCCAGACCGAGAGCGGCGGCAATCGTGGTGATCAGCGGGACGTTGTGCGGCATGTGCTGTCCAGTGGTGGGTGAGCCAGTGCCTGCCAGGCGGGGATGGGAAAAGCCCGCGCCGGACCCTACACTTGCAGTTGTAGCAGCAAGCGCAGGAGCGTTCCATGGGGCTGGATCTGGTCACCCGCGGGCATGATGTCCCGACCGACATCAATGCCATCATCGAGATCCCGCTCAACGGCGAAGCGGTCAAGTACGAAGTGGACAAGGACACCGGCGCGATCTTCGTTGACCGGGTGCTGAACACGGCAATGCGCTACCCGACCAACTACGGCTACATGCCCAACACCCTGTGCGGCGATGGCGATCCGGTCGATTTGCTGGTCGTGATGCCGGTGCCGCTGATTCCCGGTTCCGTCGTGCGCTGTCGGCCGGTCGGCGTGCTGAAGATGACCGACGAGGCCGGTTCGGACGCCAAGATCATCGCCGTGCCGATCAACAAGGTCAGCCTGCTCTATCGCAACGTCGAAAGCGCGCGCCAGTTGCCGGATGAGTTGCTGGACCGGATTGCCCACTTTTTTGCCCACTACAAGGATCTGGAACCGGGCAAGTGGGTCAAGATCGAAGGCTGGGGCGGTCCGGAAGAGGCCAAACAGGAGATCCTGGAGGCGATAGCACGCTACGACGCCGAACCGAACAAGCCTGCGTTTTGAACCTGATACGACCAGGCCAGGGAGAACCGCCGATGTCCTCCGAAGTCATGCGCCACAGCGCCACACCCGATCTGCTCGACCGGATCGAGGAACTGGAAGTGCGGGTCGCCTTCCAGGAAGACCTGTTCGGCACCCTCAACACCGACGTCGCCGATTTGCACCGGACCGTAGCGATGCTGCGCGAGGAACTGCGCCGCGCCGCCAACCACCTCGAAGGCCTGCGCGGCATGCTCAGCACCGATGCGGGCGAAGAGCCGCCACCACCGCACTATTGAAGTAGCGCGGTCCCGGCGCGCGTGGTGCGTCTTCGGGAACCCCGAGTTGCACTCGGGCCGTCGCGCAGCGACGTGTCTTTGGGAACCCCGAGTTGCACTCGGGCCGTCGCGCAGCGACGTGTCTTTCGGCTTGCGATCAACTCCGATTCCGGCGACCATCTACCGGCGTCACCTGACCTTGTTGCCCGAGTACAACTCGGGGTTCCGTTCGCAAGCGCCGGCCTGACCGGGAACCCCGAGTTGCTCTCGGGACGTCGCGCAGCGACGCGTTCTTCGGCTAGCGATCAACACCGATTCCTGCGACCGACTACCGGCGTCACCTGGCCTTGCTGCCCGAGTACAACTCGGGGTTCCGTTCGCAAGCGCCGGCCTGACCGGGAACCCCGAGTTGCACTCGGGCCGTCGCGCAGCGACGCGTTTTTCGGCTTGCGATCAACCGCGATTCCTGCGGCCGACCACCGGCGTCGCCTGGCCTTGTTGCCCGAGTACAACTCGGGGTTCCGTTCGCAAGCGCCGGCCTGACCGGGAACCCCGAGTTGCACTCGGGCCGTCGC
>JBGTIE010000519.1:0-1605 GCA_041745855.1 Lysobacterales bacterium
GACACCGCACTGGCGCGGCGCGGCGGCGGCCAGCGCCGGCAACTACGAGCGCGCCGCAGGACACTTTGGTCAGCTCGACGACGCCGACGGCGCCTACAATCAGGGCACCGCGCTGGCTGAAGCAGGCCGCTTCGAGGAGGCCATCGAGGCACTCGAGCAGGCACTGCAGCGCGATCCTGATCACGCCGACGCGAAAGCGAATCTGCAGGCAATCGAGGACTGGCTGGCGCAGCAGCCGCCGCAATCCGACGACCAGCAGGGCGAAGGTGAGCAAGGCGAGAACGGCGAGGAGGGGGAACAGGGCGAGCAGGATCAGCAATCGCAAGGCGAGGGCCAGCAGCAAGATCAACAGGGCGATCAAGACCAGCAGGAGAGCGATCAAGGCGACTCCTCTGCAGAAGATCAGCAAGGTGCCGAAGATCAACAGGGCGAGCAGGACGAGCAATCCGGCCAGAGTGGCGATCCGGACAGCGACGAGGCGCAGGACGAACAATCCGGCGAGCAGGATCAGCCGGGCGACGTGGACGAAGACGGCGAAGAGCGTGAAGCCTCGCAGGCGCAAGCCGGCGATGAAGCGGACGAGGGCGAGCAGGAAACGCGCGAACTGGTCGGCGAGATCGGACCGGAGGAGCAGGCGGCCGAGCGCCAGCAGGCGCTGGAGCAATGGCTGCGACGGGTGCCGGACGATCCAGGTGGGCTGCTCAGGCGCAAGTTCCAGCTCGAATCGCGGCGCCAGCAGTCCGACCGCAGCACAGTCGAGGAGGATAGTGAGTGGTGAAGCCCTACCGTCCATCGCCAGTTCGGCTGGCCCTGCTCGCGCTGTTGCTGCCCATGCTGCTGCTCGTGCTGACCGCACCCGCCTTCGGCCAGGCGCTGCAGGCGACAATCCAGCGCAATCGCATGGTCGTCAGCGAAACACTGGCGCTGACAGTGACCAGCGACATTGCGCTGGATCTGAACCGGCTTGACCTCAGTCCGCTGGAACCGGACTTCCAGATCCTCGGTCGGTCCGCCGGCACCCAGATCTCGATGATCAACGGCGTCACCACGCGCACCAGCACGCTGGAACTGCAGTTGCGACCGCTGCGAGAGGGCGTGCTGGTCATTCCGGCGCTGACCCTGGACGGTCACAGCAGCGCGCCATTGCGGATCGAGGTCGGCGCCGCACCGGTCAGCGGCGATCAACTCGACCCCAGCCAGGACTACGTCCTGCAGATCGAGGTCGATGACGAAACGCCTTACGTCCAGCAGCAGGTGCTGGTGACGGTGCGGCTGCACTACGGCGTGGTACTCAGCGACGGCAACCTGAGCGAACCTGCCGCCGATGGCGCGATGGTCACCCGGCTCGGCCGCGACGAGGTCTACAACAGCCAAGTCGGCGGTCGCACTTACCAGGTACTGCAACGCAACTACGCGGTTGTACCGCAGGAGAGCGGCGAGCTGACCCTGGGCCCGCTGCTGCTGACCGGACGCGCCGGCCGCGGCGGCGGCATGTTCGGACGCGGCCAGCCCATCAGCCTGAGCAGTGGAAACGTGAGCTTGCAGGTGCGTCGGCGTCCGGCCGACTTCCCCGGCGATGACTGGCTGCCGGCGCGCGGGGTGGAA
>JBGTIE010000520.1:0-3885 GCA_041745855.1 Lysobacterales bacterium
GGTGGGCATCGGCGATCGCGGCGGCCCAGGCGCCGGCTCGCTGCGGCCACTGCTCGCCGCCTCAGGCTGCACCGACGATGACGCAGGCCGGATGGTTGGAGGCGCTGTAAGCGGCATCACCTTTTCGGGTCGGCGGTCACCGAGTTCGGGCGGGGTTGGCACCGTTCCCGCAGGTGGAACAATCGACACTGGCTTCACGGCTGCGGCCTCCGGGGCCACGACTGCAGAAACCACCGGCGGCGGCGAAGCAGTTGGCGGCAGCGAAGCGACATCGGCGGGCGTTGTGGCAACCGATTCCGGCGCGACGCTCAGTTCTACACTCCTGGATATCGACTCTGGCATTGGTTCCTTGGCGCTCGCGGTTCCTTTCGAATCGACAGCAGGAACCGTATCAGAGGCCGGCTCGGCACTCCCCGCCGCTTCGAGCGGCGCCCCAGCGGCTGGTTTCCGAAGGGTCGGTGCGCCGCTCTGAACGGCGTGGGGATCCCAGCTGGGTCGCCCGGATGCCGGCCCCGATGGCTGCATCCAGTAGACCAGCCCGAAAACAGCCAGGCCAACCGCCCCGACCAGTGCGAACAACATCCTTCGCCGCCTGACCATCGCGGGAGCACGCGTAGCCCGCTGCGGCGGCGCCGACGATGGCGTTTGCGCTGGCCAGGATCGGCGTTGAATCAAACCAGAGTTCACACCGGGTTGGTCGTCGCCGCAATCATCAGGCCAGACTGCTGAACTTCGATCGGCGCTCGCGCTCGAAAGCACGCCCAGGCCGCATTCGGCATCGTGACGCGAACGCCTCTCCGGCGTCTTGAGCAACTGCCAGGCGCGGTTGACCCGGTCGGCATGGACTGTCTCCCAGCCATCATCATGGCGGTCCGGGTGGAGCCACTTCATCAGCCAGCGGTAGTTGTGGCGCAATTCCTCATGCGGGGCGTCTGGCTTTGTGCCGAGCGTTCGATAGGCGTCGGTCGGATCACAGAACAGCAACTGCTGCAAACCGAACACGGCCGCTTCGCTCAGTTCGGATGGCGGCAGAAGCGCGCGATCGCGCGCCAGCGCCAGCGCCTCCTGCTCGCCGCAGGCGACCCGCAGCAACAAGCCGATATCGTCCGGCAGCGGCTGGTCGCGCCAGTCAGCGACCCGGACGGGCTCCCGATAGATCAGCGCGGCGACACTCAGCGCGTCGGGGTCGGTCATCGCTCATCGGTCCGGCTTGGGCAGGGCCTTCTGGTTCCCCGCTCCGCCGTAGCTGTAGTACAGGTAGTCGCCGTAGCCACCATAGCCGTAACCTGCGATGCGGGCGTCGAACTTGGTCAGTATCGCGCCGACCAGATGCGCCCGCGCCGCCGTCAGCCGCTTCATCGCAGCCTTCGCGGTGGCAATCCGGGTCGTGCCCGATTCGACGATCAGCATGGTGCCGGCAGCCATGTTGGACAGGATCGGCGAATCGGCCAGGCCCATTACCGGCGGTCCGTCGATGATCACCTGATCAAACTTCTCGCTCGCCAGCGTGACCAGCGAGAGCATCTTGGGACCGGCGAGCAACTCGGCCGGGTTGGGCGGCAGCGGACCGGCCGGAATCAGCGTCAGACGCAGCGTCCGGGTGCCCTTGATCGCGCCGGCCGGCTTGACCTTGCCGGCCAGATAATTGCTCAGCCCCACATTGTTATCGGTCGCCAGGATCCGGTGCAGTGAAGGATTGCGCAGATCGGCGTCGATCAGCAGCACGCGCCGGCCTAGCTGGGCGAAGTTGCGCGCCAGCGCCACCGCGGTGGTCGACTTGCCTTCCGACGCCGACGGACTGGTGATCAACAGGCATTTGGGCACGCCGTGATCGGTGGAGAACTGGAGCGAAGTGCGGACCGACCGATAGGCCTCGGAGAAGGCCGAGCGCGGATCGGCCAGCGCATCTTCCGGCGACCGGCCGTCGAGCTTGGGAATCACTCCGAGAATGCTCAAACCGAGCTTGCGCTCCAGATCCTCCGGCAGCTTGATCGTGTCGTCCAGGTATTCCAGCAGGAAGGCCAGCGCGATACCCAGCATCAGCCCCAGCACGGCCGAGGCGAGCAGGCTGCGCTTGAGGTTGGGGGTGAAGGGGCGCGCCGGGATCAGCGCCGGATCGACGATGCTGATGTTGTTGGCCTCGACATTGGAGGTGATGCCAATTTCCTTGTAGCGCTGCAGCAGGGCGTCATAGAGCTGCTTGTTCGTCTCCACCTCGCGTTCGAGCACGGTGAAGTCGGTACTTCGTCCCTGCATTGCCAGGACCTCGCCGGTCAGTCGATCGACCTGCTCCTGCAGCATCTGTTCCTGCTGCTGGGCGGCGGCATGGCCCGCCTGCAGGCTGTCGCGAACCAGTTCCACCTCGCCCCGCAGCTGCTTGTCCAGCTCCTCGATCTGGCTGCGCAGTTGCAGCATCAGCGGGTAGGCCGGTTTGTAGGTCAGCAGCTTCTCCTGGTATTCGGCTTCGAGCGTGGCGCGGGTCGAGCGCAGTGCCTGCACGCCGGCATTCTCCAGCAGCAGCGGATGCGACATGGCACGGGCACCCTGCGCCTGACGAGCGCGCGCATCGGCCTCGATCCGCGCCTGCTTGGCCGCGGTCAGCGCTCCGGTCAGCGCCTGCAGCTCGGTCGACAGCAGCGACTGCCGGTTGGCCACGTTGATGTAACTCTCGCGCTGGGCAAATTCGGCCAGATCGCGCTCGGATTCCTGCAGTTTCAGCTTGATCTGCTCGAGCCGGTCTTCCAGAAAGACCTTCGCGTAGGAGCTGGAGTCGACCTTGCGGTCCAGGTTGGCCTCGATGAAGCCATAGGCGACGGCATTGGCGACCGATCCGGCGATCTGGGGGTCCGGGCTCTCGAAATGGATCTGCAACAACCGCGAGTTGCGGATCGGCGCGACATTCAGGCCATAACGCACCAGACTGACCAGCCGCCGCCGTTGCTGGTCAGGCGGCCACTCGCTGAAAGGCACCACCTCGGTCCCGGTGACCGCATTGCGGATCTCATCCCACCAGGAAGGCTGCGTCAGGCTTTCAAATACCGGATTGTCCAGCGGCAGGTCCGAAGCGATCTTCTCGGCCATGCTGCGGCTGGTCATCAGCTGAATCTGGGTCTCATAGAACTCGCGGTCGTACCAGGGTGACTCGATCGGTTCGAGACCCGGGATATTGACCACCTGGGCCGCCTGACGCTCGATCTGGATCACCGCGGTGGCGCGGTAGATCGGCGTCACCAGGAAGGTCGCAACCACACCGGTGAGCATAACGATGGCAAAGGCAATGACGATCGCCCAGCGCCGCTTGAGCAGGATGTTCCAGTAGCCGCGAAAATCGAAGCCCGCTTCTTCGGCCTCCTGTTCCTGCGGACGGACCAGGGTCGACAGGGCCTGCAGACGCTGGTCCATCGTCGCCATGGCCTGCGTCTGCGACTGCGTGGTCCTTGCGGGCAAGCGGTCTTCATCGTCCCTGCGTGCTGCGTTGTCCTGCATCGTATTACTCCTTGCCCGACCGGCCCTGCGCGTTTAATAGAAGCGCGTGAACAGGCCGACCACCGGCAGTGCCTTGAGCAAGTCCCGCCAGGCGGACTTGGAACCTGATTCGTCCACGATGACCAGGTCATTGCCGTAGATCTGCGGATCCTCGGCATTGCCACCACGGATATCGCGTATATCGAATACCGCCGCCAGCCGCTCGCCGCCGACGTAACGGAACACGATGATGCCTTTCGGATTGGCCGACTCGGACAGCCCGCCGGCGATGACGATTGCCTGCAAAAGACTGGTCTGACCCTTCAGCGGATAGATTCCGGGCTTGCCTACCGCACCTTCGACGGTGATGGTCTGGCTGGTGAACTCGCGGACAAACAACGACACCTGCGGGTTCTGCAG
>JBGTIE010000521.1:0-4248 GCA_041745855.1 Lysobacterales bacterium
ACTCAAACGAGCGCCCACACAAGACACTTCTTCAATCTGTCAAAGATCCGGCAGCCCAACCTCAGCTGCCCTTCCCAACACGCCGGCCGTTCGCCGGTGAGCCGCGCATAATACACCCCTGTCCGGGGCTGTCAAGCGTCAGAGAGGCTACGGTTCAGCTACTCGACAGGGCTGAGAGGTGAGGGCTGAGGGGTCGGAAGAGCAGGGCCCAGGGCTCAGGGCACAGGGCCCAGAAGTGCGGCGTTCGTGCGCGTAGGTGCTCCGCATCAATCGAGCGGCCAGAGAGCTTGCCGGCTCTTCCTGATCCCTCAGCCCTCAGCCCTCAGCCCTGCTCTCACCGTCCCGGCACATCTCCCCACAGCAGCTTGTGCAACTGCAACTGAAAGCGGACCGGCAGACGGTCGGCGACGACCCAGTTCGCCAGTTCGGTGCCGTCCAGCTGGCCCCAGCTCGGGGAGTAGAGGACTTCGCAGAGTTCATCAAGTCGCCGCTCGCGGAGCTGCGCGGTGGCCCAAACATAGTCCTCGCGATCGCACAGGACGAACTTGATCTGGTCGCTCGGGCTCAAATGCGCCAGGTTCTCCCACCGGTTCTTCGCCTGCTCGCCTGAGCCGGGCGTCTTGAGGTCCATCACCTTGATCACACGGCTGTCGACAGCGCCCAGGTCAATTGCGCCACTGGTTTCCAGGCTCACTTCCAGTTCGCGGTTGCAGAGCTGGACGAGCAGCTCAAGGCAAGCTTTCTGGGCCAGCGGCTCGCCCCCGGTCACGGTTACGTGGCGAACCTTGTGGGAAACAACTTCGTCGACCAGTTGTGCGATGGTGCGTCGGCTGCCGCCATGAAAAGCGTAGGCGCTGTCGCAGTACTGGCATCGCAGCGGGCAACCGGTCAGGCGGACGAAGACGGTCGGCCAGCCGACCGTACGCGACTCGCCCTGCAGGGACAGGAACACTTCGGTCACGCGCAGCGTCGTCGCTGCGGACGTGGCGGTGACTGCGGTAGGTGTGGTCATGGTGTTCAGACTTGCAGCGCCGTTGCCGGCGCTGCGTTCCGGTTCATCTACGCGGTACGCCGAAGGCGCCGTCTGTACTTCAGCGATTGCTTTCCAGCCGGATGCCGCGCAGGCGCCCTTCGGCCAGACGAGCGACTGGCGTATCCGGATAGCGGCTGATCACGCTTTCGAGCGTTTGCGCGGCTCGCTGGGTGTCGCCGAGCTCGAAGTGGCAATAGCCGACCTTGAGCAAGGCATCCGGCGCCTTGCCGCTGTCCGGGTAACGCGCCAGCAATTGCTGGAAGCTGTCCAGAGCGATCCGGTAGTTGCGGGTCACATAGTAGGACTCGCCCAACCAATAGGTTGCGTTCGGGGCCAGTTCGGCATTCGGGAATTCGTTGAGAAAGGCCGAGAAGTACCGGGCCGACGCATCGTAGCGACCCTGCTTGAGGGCCTCGAAGGCACGGTCATAGGAGATCCGCTGTGCTTCGACCGCTGCCGGATCGAAAGGATCGGCGTAGATGGCCTCATCGGGCGCGGAGAAACCTCCCGGCTCGTCCTGCATCGGCATGACTTCGGTGGGCTGCGAGGAGCCCATGCTCAACTGGCCAGGCGGCACCGGCTCGAAGCTGTCGTCGGCCGCCAGTGGCGCGCCATCGGCACGCACCGGAGCGCTGGGCCCGCTGCCCTCGATGCGCTGCAGGCGAGAATCCAGGTCCAGATACTGATCACGCTGCCGCTTCTTGAGGCTTTCCAGCTCGAAGCTCTGTTGCTCGATCAGATTACGCAGGTTCGCCAGTTCGGTCTGCATCTGGGTGATGCGGTTGAGCAATTCGACAGTGCTCTGACTGTCGCCGCCGCCCTGAACCTGCTGCTCCAGTTGCGCGACACGCTCGCCCAGACTCAGCCGGCTCTGCTGCGCGTGCGCGGCCGGAACGAGGAACGCGGCGGTGACCAGCACCGCCGCGAACTTGCTACGTGAGTTCAGGCGCAACACCATTACTGCTTGACGGTGTAGACGATCTCGGTGCGCCGATTCCTGCTCCAGCAGGATTCGTCAGTGGTCACGCAGGTCGGCCGCTCTTCACCGTAGCTGACGACATTGAGCTGACCACTACGGGCGCCATTGGCGAGTAGCAGATCACGGATCGAGTTGCCACGACGCTCACCGAGGCCGAGGTTGTATTCGCGTGAACCGCGCTCGTCGGCGTGGCCTTCGAGGGTCATGCGAGCGTTCGGGTTGTTCTGCAGCCAGCGCGCGTGGCAACGGACCATTTCCTGCGCCTCGCCACGCACATTGGCCTGGTCATAGTCGAAGTAGGCGGTCCGGGCACGCAAGCATTCCTTGCGGTCGAGCAGCGCCACATCGGTCCAATCCTCGACTGCCGCGGTCGGCGGCGGTGTGGGTGTGTGGACCGGCGGCTGCGACGGAGGGACCTCTGACGGAGGCGGACGGTTGGTGGCACAACCAACGAAGGCGGCGCAGCTCAGAACCAGAAGCAGGGTGCGGACGGAGGTGTTCATGGTGATCCTCATGGACGTATTGTTGTAGGAACGTAGATAGCAGGTTGGCGTCTTGGTCGATCAGGGTCAGCGCGGTCGGAACGGACCCCAGGCGGGCTCGCGTACATCACCTTCGGCGAATGTCAGCTTTTGCCGAACCAGACCATCCGAGGACGCAGCATACAACACGCCCCGCGCGCCTTCACGTGCGGCGTATAGAATCATGCTGCCATTCGGGGCAAAGCTCGGCGATTCGTCCATTGGTCCCGGGGTGATCAATCGCGTGGTGCCTGTTTCGCTCCGTTCGCGATCCAAAACCGCTATACGATATACGTTTTTATTGCCTTGCACCATAGCGATACGGCGACCGTCGAAGCTGATGTTGGCGCGGGCATTGTAATCTCCAACCGAGGTCAGCCGTGCGGCGCTCCCGCCCGTGCTCGCAACCCGATAGATTTGGGGTTTGCCGGCGCGATCGGAGGTGAACAGGATCTCCTGTCCCCCGGGCATCCAGACTGGCTCGGTGTCGATCGAATACATGTCGGTCAGCTTGGTCAGCCGGCCGCTGCCGATGTCCATCACGAAGATGTCGGGATTGCCGTCCTTGGACAGGGTCAGTGCCATCCTGCTGCCGTCCGGCGAGAAGGCCGGTGCGCCGTTGATGCCCTTGAAGGTAGTCAGGCGGCGGCGCGAACCGGTGCTGACCTCATGTAGGTAGATCGACTGACCGCCGTGCTCGAAGCTGACATAGGCCAGATAACGCCCGTCCGGCGACCAACTCGGCGACAGGAAGGGCTCGGAGTTCCAGACGATGCGCTGCGGATTGAAACCGTCCGAATCGGCGATCCAGATCGCGAACTCGGGTGTAGTCGTCTGTCGAATGGCGGTGATATAGGCGATGCGGGTGAAGAAGGCGCCGCGCTGACCGGTGATCTTCTCATAGATCAGATCGGCAATCTGGTGCGCGGTAGCCCGCATGTCACCCGGCCGCCCGGCCACTGCCAGGGCGAGCAGCGATTCCTGGCGGGTCACGCTGTGCAACTCGAACTCGACCCGATAGCTGTTGTCGGGTGCGTCCTGCACCCGACCGACGACGACATAGTCCTGCTTCAATTGCCGGTAGGTGGCGAAGTTGATCTGATCGCCGCGGCTGGGGCGATCGACAATGTCGCGCCGGGGCAAGGCACGAAACTGGCCAGTGCGGGTCAAGTCGTTGCCAATGACCTCGGCCAGATCGGTGGTATCGGGGAAGCCGGCGCTTTGCCAGTCGAACGGAACGATCGTGATCGGCATGGCGCTCTCGCGCCCCTCGGGGATGTCGATCGAAAGCTGGGCCTGCGCACTCGTGGCGAGCCCGACACAAAGCAGGGCCATGCCCAGGCGAATCAGGAATCTCGGCATCGTGTTCATCCGTTGTAGTAAAAGTTCAAGTTCAAATCGCGGCTGAAGACCCGCTCGAAGCCACTGTAGGGCAGCGGGCTGGCGCGTTCGACCGCTTCGAGGATCGATTGTTGCACGGCCCCGGTGGCATTGCAGGGTCGACCGATGGTCACACCGATTACTTCCCCGCCCGGAATCTGGCGCACGTTCAGGGTACAGCGGATGCCCGGCGGCGTGTTCGGCGGGCGGCGCCAGTTCTCGGTCACGACCTGCTGGATCAGCGATGCGTACTGCTGCAACAGGGTATCGGCTTCCCGGTTCGACGCTGCCGCTTGCGCCGCCGCTTGCGCCGCGACCTGCGCCGCCGCTTCGGC
>JBGTIE010000522.1:0-3359 GCA_041745855.1 Lysobacterales bacterium
ACTCAAACGAGCGCCCACACAAGACACTTCTTCAATCTGTCAAAGATCCGGCAGCCCAACCTCAGCTGCCCTTCCCAACACGCCGGCCGTTCGCCGGTGAGCCGCGCATAATACACCCCTGTCCGGGGCTGTCAAGCGTCACTGGGGCGAAGGTTCAGTGACTCGACAGGGCTGAGAGGTCAGGGCTGTGGGGTCGGAAGAGCAGGCCACAGGGCTCAGGGCACAGGGCCCAGAAGTGCGGCGTTCGTGCGGCGCCTCATCTGGGCCCTGGGCCCTTTCGGGTGGGGCGATCGATGTCGCACTGGCCGCCTTCCGGCCCCGCGCGCTGCCCCTCGCCCCAATCTTGACCTGTCACTCAGTCCGAAGGCCCGTGCTGGTGCTAGCCTTGTACCTTGATCGTTGCGGACGCACAGGATGTTCCAATGATGACCGTCAAGCTCGACACCGACCTGCGCGAGGACCTTCGTTATCCCGTGGCTGATCTGAAGGTCGAGATCCGCTACACCGATGGAACCCAGGTGCTGGCGCAGGTCGCCGACATCTCGCTCAATGGCGCCTTGCTGGACTTCGAGCAGGCTCCGGCCGGAGAACCGGGCGACGGGGTGCAACTGCGCTTTGCGGCCAGCGATGGCCGTGGTTTCGGAGCCAGCGCGAGGCTGGTGTACACCCGCGAGGCGCGCAGCGGGGTCGAGTTCCTGGCTTTCGACGCTTCCGACTTCGAAGTATTGACCGAGTTGATCGGCGAACTGCGGCGCGCGCGGGTGGCCAGGCTGCTGGCGGGTCGCAACAGCTGATTTGGGGTGCGAGTCAAACTGATGCAGTCGCGGTCGGGGTCGGAATCGGAATCGGAATCGAGAGAGGCATGGGGTTTGGCTACCAACGGATAGCCGTGTACCGAGCAGTCATCAACAGCGTCGTCAGGGAGCAGCGCCTCACTCGACCAGATTGTGGCGATGCGGACAGCGCAGGCGCGGGCGGCCACAAGGTTCACGAGGAGGCAGTCGGATACGCCGGGCAACGATCGATTCCGATACCGATTCCGACCCCGACCCCGAGGTGAGCTCCCTGGCGGCAGAGAACCTGCGTTGACGAGAGAACTTTTGCGTCAGTTTCAACCGCACCCGCTGATTCCTGTTGACCGCCCGATCGGTCGCCGCTGCGCTACACTGTAGCCCTGCGCCCGTAGCTCAGTTGGATAGAGTAACTGGCTTCGAACCAGTTGGTCGGGAGTTCGAGTCTCTCCGGGCGCGCCAACTACTGCAATGAACCAGTGGTATCCGGCGTCCGGGCCAGGGTAGCCTCAGGCCTGACCATAGCGCAGGTTGCCACCGAGAAAACGCCGCGCGACCTCTTCGGCGCGCTGCGGGTCGGCACTGACCAGCGGGTCGGCGATACGTGCGGCGAGCGGTATCAGGGTGGCGTCCCTGACCAGATCGGCGATGCGGAAGCTGACACTGCCCGACTGGCGCGAACCGAGCAGCTCGCCGGGGCCACGCAGCTCCAGATCGCGTTCGGCAATGTGGAATCCGTCCTGGCTTTCCCGCAGCGCTCCCAGCCGCGCACGCGCGTTCTCGCTCAGCGGCGATCGATACAGCAGGACGCAACTCGATGCGGTGCTGCCGCGCCCGACCCGGCCGCGCAACTGGTGCAACTGCGCCAAGCCCAATCGTTCGGCGTTCTCGATCACCATCAGGCTGGCGTTCGGGACATCCACGCCAACTTCGATCACGGTCGTGGCGACCAGCAGATCCAGCTCCCCGGCGGCGAAGGCCTGCATCGCCTCGCTCCGTTCGCGGCCGCGCTGACGCCCATGGACCAGTCCGACCCGCAGTTCCGAAAGGCCAGCAGCCAGTTCGGCATGCAACACCTCGGCCGCCTGCGCCTCGACCTGCTCGGACTCCTCGATCACGGTGCAGACCCAATAGGCTTGGCGGCCGACGCGGCAGGCTTCACGGACGCGTTCGAGCACTTCCTCACGGCGGGCCTGGCTGACCGCCACAGTCGCGATCGGACTGCGCCCGGGCGGCAACTCGTCGATCACCGACACGTCCAGGTCCGCGTACAGGCTCATCGCCAGCGTGCGGGGGATGGGCGTCGCGGTCATCACCAGTTGATGTGGACAGCGACCGGCGGCGACACCCTTGTCGCGCAGACCCAGCCGCTGATGAACGCCGAAGCGATGCTGCTCATCGATGACGACCAGGCCCAGGCGCTTGAAGCTGACCTGTTCGGTCATCAGGGCATGAGTCCCGATCACGACCGGCGCGCCTTCGGCGATCGCGCTCAAGGCTTGCTCGCGCGCCTTCCCAGTGACCTTGGCCGCGAGCCAGACCGGATCCAGGCCGAGGCGATCAAGCCAGAGCGAAAGGTTGCGGCGATGCTGCTCGGCGAGCAGTTCGGTCGGTGCCATCAACGCTGCCTGATGGCCGCTTTCGACCGCCGCCAGCATGGCCAGGGCGGCGACGATGGTCTTGCCCGATCCGACATCGCCCTGCACAAGGCGCAACATCGGCTGGCTGCGCGCCAGATCGATGCGGATCTCATCGAGTACGCGCTGCTGAGCGCCAGTCAGCTGGAACGGAAGGCTGGCTCTAAGTCCGCTCTGCAACTGGCCCGCGGTACGCAGCACCGGTGAACGCATGCCGTCCAGTCGTCGGCGGACCAGGCGCAGGCTGATCCGGTGCGCGACCAGCTCTTCCAGTGCCAGCCGGCGCCGCGCCGGATGGTCACCTTCGCTCAGGGCAAGCAGATCGGTGCCCGCTGGCGGTTGGTGCACGCTGCGCAGCGCGCTGCCCAGCGACGGCAGCGCCAGCCCGCGCAGGACCTCGCCGTCCAGCCATTCGAGTTCGTCGTCGGCCGGCAGCAATTCGAGCGCCTTGTGGACCAGCTTCTCGATCCGCTCGCCACCGATACCCTCGGCCTTCGGATAGACCGGTCGCAGCCGCGCCTCGCCGTCGGGATGCTCATCTTCGGTCAGGAAACGATAGCGCGGATGGGCCATTTCCAGACTGTGGACACCGCCGCGCACCTCGCCAAAACACAGCACCCGCTTGCCGACGACGAAGGTATGCACCTGTGCCTGGTGGAAACGAAAAAAACGCAACACCACGCCACCGGTACCGTCATACAGGCTGACCAGCAGCATCCGGCGCTTGCGCGCCACGATCTCGGCAACCTGGACCCGGCCGACGATCTGCACCGTCTGGCCGTGCTGGAGACTGCCAATGGGCCGCACTTCGGTGCGATCCTCGTAGCGCAGCGGCAGGTGGACCCAGAGGTCGCCGACGGTGCGCAGACCAAGGCGTTCCAGTGCCTCGCGGGCGTTGGCGCCAACGGGACCCAGCACCTCGACGGGCTGC
>JBGTIE010000523.1:0-3107 GCA_041745855.1 Lysobacterales bacterium
CCGTCAGGGCCAAAGCCGGGGCGCGCCAGGCCATCTCTCGCAGCATTTTCCGGGCCTACGACATCCGCGGCGTGGTCGGCGACAGCCTTACCCGGGACACCGCGCTGCTTATCGGCCAGGCGGTCGGCTCGGAGGTCCGCGAGCGCGGGCTCGGCGAGGTGGTGGTCGCTCGCGACGGCCGGTTGTCGGGCCCGGAGCTGGTCGGGGCATTGATCGAGGGTCTGCAGCTGGCCGGCTGCGACGTCATCGACATCGGCGCGGCGCCAACTCCCCTGCTGTACTTCGCGACTTACCATCTGAACACCGGCAGCGGCGTGATGGTCACCGGCAGTCACAATCCCCCCGACTACAACGGCTTCAAGATCGTCATTGGCGGCGAGACCATCGCCGAAGAGGGGATCCAGGACCTGTATGCGCGGATCGCCGAGAATCGTTTGCTCGAGGACATGCCCGGCGGCGTGCAGCAGATCGACGTGATCGACGAATACATCGAGCGGATCACCTCCGACGTGCAGCTTGAAATTCCGCTGAAGGTCGTCGTCGATGCCGGCAACGGCATCGCCGGGGCGATTGCGCCCCGCCTGCTGGCGGAGATCGGTTGCGAAGTGACGCCGCTGCATTGCGAAGTCGACGGCACCTTCCCCAACCACCATCCGGATCCGAGCGTGCCGGCGAACCTGCGGGACCTGATCATGGCGGTCAAGCAGCTCGGTGCCGACATCGGGGTGGCCTTCGACGGCGATGGCGATCGGTTGGGCGTGGTCACGCCTGCCGGCGAGATCATCTACCCGGACCGGCTACTGATGCTGTTTGCGCGCGATGTGCTGACTCGCAATCCCGGCGCAACGATCATCTATGACGTCAAGTGCACCGGCAAGCTTGCACCGGATGTGCTCTCCCATGGCGGCAGTCCGGTGATGTGGAAGACCGGCCACTCGCTGATCAAGCGCCGCATGCGTGAGCTGAAGGCCGCGCTCGCGGGCGAGATGAGCGGCCACTTCTTTTTCCAGGAGCGCTGGTACGGTTTCGACGACGGGCTCTATGCGGCCTGCCGCCTGCTCGAGATTCTGGCCAGCAGCGGGCTGGAAGCCGACGAACTGTTCGCCGAGATCCCGAAGGGCGTGAGTACACCGGAACTGAAGCTGGAGATGGTAGAAGGTGAGCATTATCGCTACATCCAGCGCTTCGTCGAAAAGGCCAGTTTCGACGGCGCCCGGCTGACGACCATAGACGGCCTGCGGGCGGACTGGGAAGACGGCTGGGGCCTGGTCCGGGCCTCCAACACCACGCCCTGCCTGGTACTGCGTTTCGATGCCGATGACGAGCACGCGCTGGACCGGATCAAGCAGAGCTTCCGCGAACAGATGCTCAAGCTCGACCCGGCGCTGAAGTTGCCGTTCTAGCCCGCCTGCCGGCGCTACCCTGATGTTCGTATCACGACGGAGTCCGATCATGCGCGTATTGCCCCCGCCCGCCTTGCCCGCAACTGGCTTGCTCGCAACTGCCCTGCTCGCGCTGACATTGCTCGCGGCTACCGCCGCTCAGGCCGAAGAACTTGCTGCGGCGCCGCCTCCGCCGCCGCTGGACTTGTCGGCGCTGCCGCCGAAGGCCGAGCCGGATGATGCGCTGGTGCCGGAGATCACGATCAAGTCCAGCCAGGACGGCGCGCGGATCGAGGAATACCGCGAGAACGGTCGCCTGTTGTACGTTCGCGTCGTGCCCGCGCGCGGTATTCCGTACACACTGATCGACGCCGATGGCGATGGCAAAGTCGACCGCCCGCGACCGATGAGCAACGAAGTGCTGCCGGTGTTCTACGACATCAAGCTGCCGAAGCGGCGCGAAACGCCCGCCGCCGACGGTCAACAATAGCCGCACTGAAGGCGCGCCGGCATGCTTGCGATCAGCGGCTGGATCGAGCGCTTCTTCGACCGGCTCGGGCTGCTCCTGCTGGTGGCAGCGCTGATCGTTGTGGTTGGCGAGTTTGCGATCGTCGCGCTGCGCTATGGCCTGTCCTGGACCCGACCCTGGCTGCAGGAAGGGGTGCTGGCCGCCAATGCGGTGCTGTTCCTGCTCGGCGCCGCCTACACCCTGCGCCATGACGGCCATGTCCGGGTCGATCTGTGCTCGCGCCGCTGCACGCAGCGGGCCCGTGCCTTGCTCGAACTGATCGGAATCATCGCCTTTTTGCTGCCCTTCCAGCTGTTCCTGCTCTGGATCAGCGTGCCCTACGCCTGGCGCAGCTGGCTGATGGGCGAGGGCTCTGGTCAGCACGGGGGCCTGCCCGCGGTCTACCTGGTCAAGGCGCTGATCCCGTTGGCCGCGACGCTGCTGCTGCTGGCCGGTATCGGTCGCGGCCTGCGCGCACTGGACTGCTGGCTCCGGAGCGAGCCCCCCGCCGCCGGACCGGGCCTGCATGAACCTGGCTGACCTGTTGGCGTTGGGGCTGTTCGTGACCCTGCTGGCGGCGTTGCTGCTGGGCTTTCCGGTCGCCCTGACCCTGGGCGGCGTGGCCTTGCTGTATGCCGGACTGGGCATCGCCTTGGGCGTGTTCGACCCGAGCTTTCTCGACGCCCTGCCCAATCGCATCTTTGGCGTGGTCGGCAACGAGACCCTGCTCGCGGTGCCGCTGTTCGTGTTCATGGGGGTCATGCTGGAGCGCTCGAAAGTGGCCGAGCAGCTGTTGACCACGCTGGCGGCGCTGTTCGGCTCGCTCCGCGGTGGCCTGGCGCTGAGTGTGCTGGCGGTGGGCGCGGTATTGGCGGCGAGCACCGGCATCGTCGGGGCGACCGTGGTGACGATGGGTCTGATTTCGCTGCCAACGATGCTCAGGCTGGGCTACGACCCAAAACTCGCCAGTGGCGTCATCGTCTCCTCCGGCACGCTGGGCCAGATCATCCCGCCGTCGCTGGCGCTGGTGCTGCTCGGCGACGTGTTGTCCAGCGCCTACCAGCAGGCGCAGCTGGCGCAGGGAATCTTTTCGCCCAAGTCCGTTTCGGTCGGAGACCTGTTCGTCGGCGCCCTGGTGCCGGGCCTGTGCCTGATTGCGATGTACGCGATCTATGTGGTGCTGGTGGCCTGGCGGCGCCCCCTGGCCGCCCCCGCGG
>JBGTIE010000524.1:0-1827 GCA_041745855.1 Lysobacterales bacterium
GTGGGCGGCGCGCAAGGCGCTGTCGCCCGCGCTGCGCCAGGTCGCCCCGAAAAAGATCAACGAGGACGTGGTCGTGCCGGTCAGCCGGCTGCCGCTGTTGCTCGAAGGCCTGCAGGAACTGGCCGCGCGGCACCGGATCACGATCATCAACTTCGGCCACGCCGGCAACGGCAATGTCCATGTCAACCTGCTCTACGACCCGGCAGAGCCCGGTCGCAGCGCCGCCGCGCAAGACTGTCTGGCCGACGTTTTCGCGTTGGTCTTCCAGCTTGAGGGCACCTTGTCCGGCGAGCACGGCATCGGCCTGCTGAAACGCCAGTTCATGACGCAGGCCATCCCGCCCGCCACGCTTGAACTGATGCGTCAGATCAAGCGCGTGTTTGACCCGGCCGGGATCTTTAATCCGGGTAAGTTGCTGCCAGACGCGAGGACTGAGAGGTGAGGGCTGGGACTAGGGCAAGGGCGAAACGCGGTGCGGTGCCGTTTCGGCGCGGGCTGGGGGACCGAGCTCCTCCCGGGGTCGGCGTCGGAATCGGAATCGGTATCGATTCCTTGTCGGGCCTACCCCGCATCAACACGGTACCTGGTGTTCTCATCGGCCGACAGAGCACCACGGACCGCCAGAACATACTCCAATCGTGCCACACTCCAAGACCGCCTACCGCAGGTCGTTGCTCTCGATTCCGATTCCGATTCCGATTCCGATTCCGACCCCGATGCAAATCACCGATCCCCGTCTCTGCATCAGCATCAATCGCACCCTTGGCCCCTCCTGCTCTTCTGACCCCTGCCCTCAGCCCTCAGCCCTGTTCTCAAAGCCCTCAGCCCTGCTCTCAAGCCAAGCCCCGCAACACCGCCAACAGATCCCCGATGAGCTCGCCGCACAGGCGCCGGGCGACCGGGTCGGCGAGGTCTTCGGGGGCGATCGCGATCGGGCGGGGTTCGATCTGGGCGATCAAGTCGATGTCGATCGGGCATCGCGACGGATCCGGGCTGGGGCGCTGCCGACCGAGGACCTTCTCGACCTCGCGCAGCGCCAGCTTCAGCGCGGCCGGATCCAGCTCGGTGCGGATCAGTGCCGCCTGGTTGACGTAGTCGGGCGCCTCGCCGCCTTCGCGGGCTCGCGAGCGTTCGCGAGCCGATACGGTCAGATCGCTGAAACGACGACGCAAGCCGGCCAGAGCCAGATCGAGCTTGCGCTCGGGGTTGCTGTTGCTGCCAAGCAGCAGTAGAAAGCGGGCTTCAGTCTTCAATGCCGTCCCCATCCCAGGGGCGATGCCGGTCGTCGGCATGGATCTCGACCTTGACCGCCACTTCGGCCGGCAGCAAGCCGGCAACCCGCTTCCAGGCGGTCAGGCTCACGCTGCGCAACGGAAACTCACGCAGCAGGGCCAGCCCCAGCCGGTAGACGAAGTGCTCCAGCAATTCGGCCGCCGTCTCCTGGCCGAAGCGGCGCACGCTGGCCGCCACCTGGTCGTAGTCGACCGTGTCGCGCAAGCGGTCACTGCGCCCGGCCGGGCTGCCATCGATGCCCAGTTCCAGGTCCAGTCGCAGCCCCTGGGTTGCGTGACGTTCCTCCGGATAGACGCCGATGACGGTTTCCACGCGCAAATTGCGAATGATGATGGTGGCAGGCGTCATGGGTACGGGGTCTGAGCGGGGCGCCCAGTATCGCAGCAGGTGAGCGCGCATGGATGAATTGGGTCGAGGCGGCTGCGAGTGGGTTGATGCTTTGATGGACCCGCATGAATCCAAGGGCCCAGGGCTCAGGGCCCAGGGCTCAGGGCCCAGCGCTACCAGTCTCGTAGCTCTTGACTTGCTGGGCCC
>JBGTIE010000525.1:0-1984 GCA_041745855.1 Lysobacterales bacterium
GCCGGCTAAAGGTGCGAAGCGCGAACTTCACGACGTCGAAGTACCGCCAACGCAAGCTTTCAACTCATCGCTTCGAATAGTGGAAAAGAGCCGGCAGGATGCCGGCGCTCCCAGGTGAGCTTCGCGACTACGCATGAAGACCAAGGCAATCAACGACCCGACGCTCTACTTTGGACTGCGGCGCTCCGCGCCGCTTTGGATGCTCTTGCGGTGACGCGCGCCAAAGCTGATATGGCTCACGGACATCCGAACCCCAGCACGAACCCCAGAAAAACGAACCCCAGAAAAACCGAAACCCAGGACACCCGAGCTTGCCTCTCATGTGTAGACGCGGCCGCCGGCGCGAACGTGATCGGGGCGAAAATCGCACCACCACGCGCGCCGGAACCGCGCTACTGCGGCCTGCGATTGCGCGGCTCTCGTAGGCCGGTCCCTCGCGCCCGCCAAGCTGCGATTTTCGCCCTGCAACTGCCAGCGCGAGGTGGCCGGCGCTCTAGCTTGCTACCGCTCTGCTGTTGGCAGCTTGCTGCCGCTCCTCGCTCCAAAAGGTCGCCGAACGCTGGAACCGACTATTCCCCAAAGCGAAGATGACCGAGGCGGCGCAGGCAATGCGCATCCAGACGTGGCTGGTGCAAGACGGCAAAATCGCCAACATGCGCGAGCGGCTGGCGTCGGTGAGCGAGCCCTTGTAGGCCGTTGTACCCGATCGGCGCAATGCACCGACAAGCGACGCGGAGCAACTTCCGATCGGGTTCAGCGGCGCTCTTGATTTGCTTCGGAATGAACGAGGCGATCATGCGCAGCCGCTGAGACCCGCGGTCACCCTGGCGGCGCCAATCGGACAACGCGGCGCGGGTCACATCGGCCTACTTCCTTCGAACGGCTCCGGTGGCCCGGCGCAGCGCATCCGCGACAGCACACTCAACCTCAGCAGCTGCGGCGATCAGCTACAAGCCGTCGTCGGTGTCCCCGGCACCGGCTCTCTGTCGATCAGCATCGCCCAGTACCTCAACCTGGTCGACTGGACCGGCCGGCAGATGCACCCAGGCAAGCGCGGCAAGATCGATCCGGAACGACCGAGAATCCTCGACCGCCTTGGCCTGACCGATCGCAGTTGGACCTCTCAGGTCAAGGCCACCGAGAGCGACTTCTATCGCGTCATCGGTGCGGCGGAATCGATCATCGACTACGCGAAGCGAGCCGGGCAGCACTGGTTCCACGGACTTGGCGTGGCTCGCGAGCTCTGCAAGATGAGACCGAAACCGGGCTGACTGGTCCGGAAGGCCCCGAAAGCCCCGCCAGCGATCGGTTGGCGGGCAGGCGTGGCGGGAGTTCGAGGAAACTGACGCCAGATCGTCGCAACGCGACCGAATCGCGCCACCGCAGCCCTGCAAACAGCCAGAAACCCCCCACCTCACAGCGCATACCGCTCAAACGCGCCGGTCCTCGAAGATGGCTCGGGAAAATCCATGTGTCCCCGCTTCACGCCCCGCTTCACGCTCGAAGATGGCTCGGGAAAATCCATGTGTCCCCGCTTTGGCAGCGAGCAAGGCGGCCGCGCCTGCACCATCGCCACCAGCCTGATCGAAACCGCCAAAGCCCACGGCCTCGACCCCCAGGCCTACCTCACCGACATCCTCACCCGGCTACCGACCACGCTGAACAAGGACATCGACCAGCTGCTGCCGATGAACTGGACTCCGACCGCACCCACCGGCTGACGGCCAAGCTCCGGCTGTCAAGAGCCGGTCGGGGTGAATTGGGGATGGGGGCTGTCGGACGGATACGCAGTTGGACCACTCAGGTCAAGGCGACCGAGAGCGACTACTACCGCGTCATCGGTGCGGCCGAATCGATCGTCGACTACGCGAAGCGGGCCGGTCAGCATTGGTTCCAAGGCCTTGGCGTGGCTCGCGAGCTCTGCAAGATGAGATCGAAACCGGGCTGACTGGTCCGGAAACCCCTTGAAAGCCCCGCCAGCCTA
>JBGTIE010000526.1:0-1734 GCA_041745855.1 Lysobacterales bacterium
CTGCGCCAGCGCCTCCAGCCCGTCCGCATCCCCTTGCTCGACGGCAATGGCCATCAGCGCTGTCTGGGCGCTGCCGGCCAGCCGATACCAGTCGGCGGCATCACTTGCCTCAGCATCGGCGGCGGCAAGCACCTGCCGCAGTGCGCTGACGGCGGGGTCCAATTCGCCTACCTGCCAAAGGGCCTGGCCGTAGCGCTCGATGTTCGAGGAATCGGAGAACGCATCCGGTGTTGTGTCGAGTACGGGTCGCGCTGCGGCCATCAGTACTGTCGCCTCGCCCCGTTGACCCAACTTGAACAGCAGCGAAGCCAGCGCCGCGCGTTGCTCGGCCGGCTGCGGCGCGTCGTCGCGCGGGTCGCGCAGCATCATCCGCGCCAGCATCTCGCGTCGCACTTCGATCGCCTCGGCGGTCCCGCCGATCGATTCCAGCAGCTGTGCCAGCCATTCAGTGTCGGAATCAACCTGCGGTGGGAAATCATCGGGCCCGCGCAATCGACCCAGAATCCGGATCGCCTGCAGCGACTCGATCACACGCGCCATGGGACCGGTCTGCAGCGCGGCAGCGTGCTCCTCACGCAGTTCTTCAAGCTGCGCCCGGTCGCGCACCTTGACGAAGCGAAAGCCGTCATCGCTCAGTCGCCAGAGCTCGATGTCCTCGAAATTCCAGGTCAACGACTGCAGCGCGTGAATGAGCGGTATGGCCTGGAAACGGAAACTCATCGGTTCGTCCGGCAGCAGATCGCGGTCAGCCAGTTCGATGCCAGTCGCATCGACGATGCTCTCCAGCCATGCCTGACTGTTTGCGGTACCCTCAAGGCGCAGGTGCTGGAGGGTCGGTATCTCGCGATACGCGCTGACCTTGGCCCCCGGCCCCGGCGCACCCTGGCGCGCGACCTGGCGTGACTCGTCATGTGCCAGGCCCACGGTCTCCCCGCGCGCTCCGTCGACTTCCGGGTCATTCACGATCAGATCGATGCGCTCGTCACCCAGCCGAAGTTTCAGCTCCAACCAGCCCCCATCCGCAGCGTAGCTCTGCTCCGCCGGTGGCAGGCCGATTCCCGTCTGATCGATGGCGCATAGCTCGACGGCGCGCGGATCGGTCTCGCCGTCGAGGTGGAATTGCACTTGCCAGAGCGCCGGGCAAAGCTGCACCAGCGGGGTCTCGCTGCTGCTCGCAGGGGCCGCGAGGTACAGCAACAGGGCGGCAAGCACGGGCGCGCAAGCGAGGGCGCCGGGCCGGTGAATCGAGGACACGGTTGAAGGTGGATCGCGCTGCGCCATGGCGTTAAGACTCGCGAGGGATCATTGACCGATACTACGCAAAAGTTCGCCTGGCACGGCCCCCGGCAGCAAGTGCCGTTGTCCGATGCGCAGCCGCAGCCCCTGCCCTCGCCCGCAAGAGCAAAGCGGCGCCAGGTCGCCGCACTCCAAAAAGGGGCCGCTCTCGTCACAATGGAGTGCGCTGACCTGGCAACGCTTTGCTCTTTGGTCAGTCTTCGCCGCCAACCGGATCATCGCTGCGCGCCACCAACGTCGGCAGCTCGAAACGATAGGCATGCCGCGCCAGAGCTTCGGGCTTGCCGAGGCGCGGTTCTAGGCGCGCTGTCAACGCGGTCGCGTCGACTTGCCGCACCTGCGGAAATAGGGCGCCCCTTCAGGGCTCGGGGCTATGCGCGCTGCCTACCTGGGGCGTTGCCCCAGGCTAACTTGTGCTGCCCCGTTGGGGCGAAAAGC
>JBGTIE010000527.1:0-5167 GCA_041745855.1 Lysobacterales bacterium
GCCGCTGGCGTGGTCAGGATGTCACGATCCAGGACGTGTTCGAGGCGGTCGGAGCCTGCGCCGCCGGGCGCATGTCGCCGGCCGACCTGAAGGAGCTCGAGGGTGTCGCCTGTCCCGGCGCCGGTGCCTGCGGTGGCCAGTTCACTGCCAACACGATGGCGACCGCGCTGGCCTTTCTGGGTCTGGCACCAATGGCAGCCACCGATATTCCCGCGGTCGATCCGTCCAAGCCGGCAGCCGCCCGTGACTGTGGCCGGATGGTCATGGCGATGTGGGAGCGCGGCCAGAGCGCGCGCCAACTGCTCAGCCCCGAGGCCTTCGAGAACGCGATCGCCGCCGTCCTACTGACCGGCGGTTCCACCAATGCGGTGCTGCATCTGCTGGCAATCGCGCGCGAGGCGGGCATCGCCCTGGATCTGGAGAGCTTCGACCGGATTTCACGCATCACCCCGGTGCTGGCCGACCTCAAGCCCGGCGGTCGCTTTACCGCGCCCGACATGACCCGAGCCGGCGGTCTACGGCTGGTGGCGCGGCGCCTGCTCGACGCCGGCCGCCTGCATGACACGCCCACGGTAACCGGTGCCACGCTCCATGCCGAGGCGGCCAAGGCGCAGGAAAGCCTCGATCAACTGGTCCTGCGGCGCTGGGATCAACCCTTGTCGAGCAGCGGCGGCATTGCCATTCTGCGTGGTTCACTGGCGCCGGAAGGCGCTGTGGTCAAACTGGTCGGTCATGACCGCCGCCACCACCAAGGGCCGGCGCGTGTATTCGATGACGAACCGAGCGCCTTTGCCGCGGTCCAGGCCGGTCGGATCCAGGCCGGTGACGTGATCATCATCCGCCACGTCGGCCCGGCCGGAGCGCCCGGAATGCCGGAGATGCTGGCGGTCACTGCTGCCCTGATGGGCGCAGGCCTGGGCGATAGCGTTGCGCTGATCACCGACGGGCGCTTCAGCGGTGCCACGCATGGATTCATGGTCGGTCATGTGTCGCCCGAAGCAGTCCGTGGCGGTCCGATCGCACTGGTCGAGGACGGCGATTCAATCCTGATCGACGTCGAAAACAGATACCTGGCGGTGCTGGTCGATCTGAGCGAGCGTCAGGCCCGCTGGGTCGTGCCGCCGCCGCGCGAAACCCACGGCGTCTATGCCAAGTACGCCCGCCTGGTTGGCTCCGCCTCGGAGGGCGCGCCGACCTGCCCCGCCCAACCCACCCGTTTCAGTTCCACTACTGCCCCAATGGAGCACAGCAAATGACACGTTTGTATGGTGAACAAGACGTCAACCCCGATATCCTTCGCGGTCAGCCGATTGCCTTCCTCGGCTACGGTAGTCAGGGTCGCGCCCAGGCCCTCAACCTGCGTGACTCCGGTTTCGACGTGCGCATCGGCGTGCGGCCGGGTGGCAAGAGTGCGAAGCAGGCGATCGAAGACGGCTTCGAGGTCCGCAGCTTTGAGGATGCCGTCGCTAGTGCCCGCGTGATCGGCTTCTTCGTGCCCGACACCGAGCAGGCGAAGCTGTATCGTGATGTCGTCGAGCCGCGCCTGCAGGCCGGTCAGCTGCTGATGTTCGCGCATGGCTTCAATGTCCACTACGGCGAGATCAAACCGCCCGAAGGCATCGATGTGGCGCTGGTCGCGCCGAAGTCACCTGGTCGGCTGGTGCGTCGCCAGTACCAGGAAGGACGTGGCGTGCCGTGTCTGATCGCGGTCCACCAGGATGCCACCGGGACTGCCCGCCAGCGTGCATTGGGCTGGGCGTGGGGCATCGGCAGTGCCCGTGCCGGCGTGCTCGAAACAAGTTTTGGCGAAGAGACTGAAACCGATCTGTTCGGCGAACAGGCGGTGCTCTGTGGCGGTGCCACCGAGTTGATCGCGGCCGGCTTCGACACCCTCGTGGATGCCGGCTATCAGCCCGAACTGGCCTATTTCGAGGTCCTGCACGAACTGAAGCTGATCGTCGATCTGCTCTACGAAGGGGGCTTCGCCAAGATGCACGAATTCGTCAGTGACACCGCCAAGTGGGGTGATCTGACCCGCGGACCGCGCGTGGTCGATGCCGGCACCCGGGCACGGATGAAGGAGATCCTGGAGGAAATTCGTTCCGGTGAGTTCGCTCGTGAATGGATCGCCGAAAGCGCCGCCGGCAAGCCGAAATACAATGAATTGCTGGCCAAGGATCTGGCCCATCCGATCGAGTTGGTGGGGCGCAATCTGCGCGCGCGCATGAGCTGGCTGCAGGGCGGCGCGGAAGAGCCGTCGACCCGCCAGGCTGCCAATGACGAGGCAGCCTGAGTGCACGCGGAGGTGGGCTGAGGGTAGCGTCTGAACTGATACCTGATCAGTTGCACCGGCTCTCTCCGCGACCTCCGCGTCTCCGCCTATTCCTGCAAGTAGTTGGGCCCAGAAGGATTAGCCAAGCGCTGTCTCTGGGCCCTTGGTCCTACCCTCACTTGCGTTGCTGCTATTGCCTGTCGGGAGATTCGACCGGGGCTTCGATGGCCTCGGCGCTGCTTTCGTTCTCGACCGGACGGGAAGGTGAGCGGTAGCTCGCGATCCACTGCCCCAGCGTGAGACCGGCGCTCTTGTCCTGGGCGGGGCGGTGATCTCGGGCTGTCCAACTCCGGTCCACGCTGGTCCGGGCGGCCAGCAGGCGGCTGGCCCGCAACGCCAGCTCCAGCTGCGCGGTCGTCACGGCCGGGGTCTCGAAGCGGAGTACCCCGTGGCGGAGCGGGCGCGCGGCAAGTACATCATGACGCCCATCGGCCCGTGCCTCGACCCAGGTCACAATCCCGTACTGGTTGTTCCATGTCGGCTGATAGGGTCCGTCCATGGAGGCAGTATGGCTGGCCCGCCAGCCCGGATCGATGTTCTCCAGACTCGCGCCGCCGCTGGCCACATGGCCGTCGGCATGAAAGCGCACTTCCGTCCACCAGGCCTTCTCGTGGCCCATGTCGACCCGCTCATGTACGATCCAGCCGAAGGTGCCTGGCCCGAGCTCGCGCTCGCGCACTCGCGCCTGTGCCTGCAGTTGATCCACCGGCAGGAAACGGAAGTTTTGGGGCAGCGGCAGTTCGGCGCGGGCGCTTTCAAAGCGCGCCGTGCCACGCTGGAACTTCAGGCTGCTGGCGGCGGCTTCAAAGCCCAGGCGCAACTGGCTTTCTTCAGTCAGAGGCTCGAAATTGGAAGGCGCTTCGGCGCTCCTGCGATCGGCCTCGATGGACACGCGCAGGCCGTCCAGATTCGCGCCGTTAGCCTCATGGCCTTTGCCATCCCAGCCATGCTGGTCGCGCAGCGCGTCGCGCTGACCGCGCAACATGGCGGCCATCTGCGGGTCGCCGTCGGACAGTTCCATGATGTCGGCGTCGCTGAGCAGCATCACCTGCTCGTCGTAGACGCTCAGCGCGGTGGAAAACGCGGTGTAAAACAGGAAACCACCGAGCAGCACACTGAAGAAGAACGGCACCTTGATGTCGGTATCCGGGTCGTTCCAGTTCCGTACCAGGGCCACGATAGTGGCCGGAAAAAAGAACAGGCTCAGCACGCCCAGCAGCACGCTGCTCTTGAAAATCCTGATCAGCATGATCAGTCCGCAGGCGAGGGACAGCAGAACCGCGACGAAAAACAGGGTTCCAGACACGGCTACTTACCTCTGCTCGCTGCTGACGATCTGGTCGATCGCAATGTCGTAGCGAGCGAAGCCGCCGCCCATCCTGCTGCGCAGGACCAACCGGCCCTCGCTGTAGCCTTCGATCACCCCTTCGCGCTCGCGTCCGTTGACCAGCTTGATCCGCACCGTCGTACCTACAAAGCGCGGCAGATCCCGCACCGGAATCTGGTCGCGGCCCCGGCCACGCGGCACGGAGGTGCCTTGACCGTCTGGGTTCATGTACTTCTCGATCCAGATCTCGTCGTCCAGCGCAGCCGGATCGGCGCCCAGGGAGACCTGCAACAGCATCGCTACACCCGCTGCCAGCACGTTCGATTACCCCTTCGCGGCGTCCCGTACGCCGAAGCTCGCGTTGTATCACGCAGCGGCGGTGGGATGCACGTGGCGGCGGTCGGAACGAGTGCGAGTCGCCTGATGTTGGGTGAGGTCGTTTGCGGCGGACATCGGTAAACGCCGACTATCCTGCTCGTACTCGTACTCGTACTCGTACTCGAAAGCAGCGCGATGGCTTCGAGTACGAGTACGAGTACCGCGATGCTGAGTACGAGTACGACCCAGCTGCCCGTCCAGGAGGCTGCGCTCACGAGGAGGCAGCCGGATACGCCGGGCAAGGATCGATTCCGATACCGATTCCGACCCCGACCCCGAGGTGGGCTCCCTCGCGGCAGAGTCTTCGGCGTTGACCAGAGCCGCTTCTGCATCAGTTTTGAATCGCACCGTCGACAGAACGGCTAATCTTGACGTCCCCACGAGACGGAGTCGCGCGCATGTACACACTCTACTACTCGCCCGGCGCTGCCAGCTGGGTATTGCACTGGTTGCTGATCGATCTGGAGCTGCCGTACGAACTCAGGCGCCTGGATCTGGCCGCTGGCGAGCAGAAACAGCCGGAGTATCTGGCCATCAATCCGCTCGGGGTCGTGCCGACCTTGCTGGTCGACGGCCAGCCGCTGTGGGAAACCGGTGGGGTACTGCTGCATCTGGCCGAGGCCCGGCCCGAGGCGGGGCTGGCTCCGACCGTCGCCACGCTCGACCGCGCACACCACTACCAATGGACCGTGCATCTGGCGAACGACCTGCAGCCGTTGTTCCGACGCTGGTTCTACCCGCACGAGATCGCCGGTGACGAGGTGGTCGACAAGGTCAAGGCGACGGCGCGGGAGGCGATCGAGGCGAGTTTCGAGCGGATCGATCGGCACCTGCAGCAGCGTGGTCCCTGGTTGCTCGGTCCGCGAGCGAGCGCGGCGGACTTCTATCTGACCATGCTGATGCGCTGGTCACGCAACATGCCACGCCCGGCGACCGAGTGGCCAGCTCTGCAAGCCATGGCCGCGCAGATGAGGGCGAGGCCGAGTTTCAAGCTGCTCAATGAGCGCGAGGGATTGACCGAATGGCTGCAGTAGCTACTCACTGAAAGATCGTGGCTACTCCGGCACCGACGGCCGGGACCGGCGCCGCGCGAGCGCATACAGGGCGCTACCGACCGCCAGCAATGCCGC
>JBGTIE010000528.1:0-3615 GCA_041745855.1 Lysobacterales bacterium
AACGTTCGAGCACGTCCTGCGGCAATTCCAGTGTGTCAATGAACTCGCGCATCCGCACCGCATCAATGCGCTGACCACGGGTCAGTGCCTTCAGCCGCTCATACGGTTCGGGCAGGCCGTGCCGGCGCATGACGGTCTGGATCGCCTCGCCCAGCACTTCCCAGTTCTGTTCCAGATCGGCCGCCAGCCGGACCGGATCGGCGCTCAGCTTGGCCAGCCCGCGGTGCAGGCTGTGCATACCCAGCAGGGCATGACCGAAGGCCACACCGAGATTCCGCAGCACGGTCGAGTCGGTCAGGTCGCGCTGCCAGCGCGAGATCGGCAGCTTGCCGGCGAGATGGCCGAGCAGCGCATCGGCGAGGCCGAAATTACCTTCGGCGTTCTCGAAGTCGATCGGATTGACCTTGTGCGGCATCGTCGAGGAACCGACCTCACCGGCGACCGTGGCCTGGCGGAAATAGCCGAGCGAGATGTAGCCCCACAGATCGCGGCACAGATCGATCAGGATCACGTCGATCCGTCGCTGCGCATCGCACAACTCGGCGATCCAGTCGTGTGGCTCGATCTGCGTGGTCCAGGGATTGAAGCTCAGCCCCATGCCCTCGATCACCGACTGCGCGAGTTGCTCCCAGTCGACTTCCGGGGCGGCGATGGTGTGGGCATTGTAGTTGCCGACCGCGCCGTTCAACTTGCCCTCGATCGCGACTCGCGCCAGGCTGCCGCGGGCCTTGCGCAGCCGCGCCACGACATTCGCCAGCTCCTTCCCCAGCGTGGTCGGCGAGGCAGCCTGGCCATGGGTGCGCGACAGCATTGGTTGATCGGCCAGCTCGTGCGCGCGGCCGCGCAGCTCCTCGATCAATGCGTCCAGCGTAGGCAGCAGCACCTGTACACGCGTTTGCTGAAGCATCAGCGCGTAGGCAAGATTGTTGATGTCCTCGCTGGTACAGGCGAAATGAACGAACTCGCTCTGCGCCGCCCAGTACGGGTGACCGGCCAGTCGCTGCTTGAGCCAGTATTCGACCGCCTTCACATCGTGCCGGGTCTGCGCCTCAATGGACTTGACCTGATCGGCGGCGGCCAGATCGAAGCTGGCCAGGCACTGGTCCAGCCAGCTCAGCGCGGCGGCGTCGGCGCTGGGCAGTTCCGGCAGTTGCGGGCAGGCGGCCAGCGCCTTCAACCAGGCGATCTCGACCCGGACCCGGTTGTGGATCAGACCGTACTCGCTCAGGAAAGGCCGCAGCGCGGTGACACTTTCGGCGTAGCGACCGTCGAGGGGGGACAGGGCAAGCAGGGCGGGCATGATCGAACCGGCAGCAGCGGGTGACGGCTGCGGATGGTAACCGCTGTGTGGGGTGCGTGCCGACGGGTGGGGGCGAACTGATGCAGCTTGGCTTGCAGAGTCGGCGTCGGGGTCGGAATCGGAATCGGAATCGAGGGCCACGAACGAGTAGCCGCGCACCGGGCAGCCATCGAGGACGTCGGCAGGGAGTACCGCTGTACGTGACCGGGTCGTACCGAACCTGAGAACGGGGCGGCGCGGCTGCGCGGTTGGCGAGGAGGAGGACGATTACGACGAAACGATTCGATTCCGATTCCGATACCGACCCCGACCCCGAGTAGAGCTCGCGCGCTGGTCTCAACACCAACCGCGTTCTACTGTAAAGCCCCACTTGCCACGGAGTCGCACGCATGTCCGAGCCAGCCGCAATCTTGTGGGGCGAGCAGACCCGAAAGGCGATCGACAACTTCCCGCTGTCCGGACGGCCCTGGCGACCGGCGCTGATCCGCGCGCTGGGCCTGATCAAGGCGGCGGCGGCGCGGACCAACGGCAGCCTCGGCCTGATCGCTCCGGAACTGGCCGCGGCCATCGAGAGCGCCGCGCTGGAAGTGGCGCAAAATCAGCACTATGCGCAGTTCCCGCTGGACATCTACCAGACCGGCTCGGGCACCTCGACCAACATGAACGCCAACGAGGTGATCAGTGCTCTGGTCGCGCAAGCGGGACTGAGCGCGGACCCGAACGATCACGTCAACTACGGCCAGTCCAGCAATGACGTCATCCCGAGCGCGATTCAGATAGCCGCCTGCCTGGCCTGCGACTCGCTGATCGTTGCGCTGCAGCATCTGGCCAGCGTGGTCGGAACCACGGCAGCGCGCCATGCGGACGTGGTCAAGACCGGCCGGACCCATCTGATGGATGCCTTGCCGATCACGGTCGGGCAGGAGTTCGGTGCCTGGGTGGCGCAACTGGAGGGCAACCGCGCTCGGCTGGAAGACAGCCTCAAGCGGGTCGCGGCGCTGCCGCTAGGTGGGACAGCGATCGGTACCGGGTTGAACTGCGATCCACGTTTCGCCGCTGCGGCTTGCATGGCGCTTTCCGAGCTAAGCGGCTATCCCTTCGTGCCCGCCCACAACGCCTTCATGGCAATCGCGGCCAAGGACGAGTGCGTCGAGTTGTCCGGCCAGCTCAAGACGCTCGCGGTGAGCCTGATGAAGATCTGCAACGATCTGCGCTGGATGAATTCAGGTCCGCTCGCAGGTATAGGCGAGATCGAGCTGCCGGCGCTGCAGGCCGGCTCGAGCATCATGCCGGGCAAGGTCAATCCGGTCATCCCCGAAGCGGTCGCGATGATCTGCGCTCGGGTGATCGGCAACGATGTGACCGTGACGGTGGCCGGCCAGTCAGGCAATTTCCAGCTCAACGTGATGCTGCCGCTGATCGGCGAGAGCCTGCTGGAAAGCATCGAGTTGCTGACCGCCGGGATGCATCTGCTGGCCGATCGCGCAATATCCGGGTTGCAACTGCGGCACGAGCGCATTGCCTCGATCCTGCAACGCAACCCGATTTTGGTCACCGCGCTGAACCCACGCATCGGCTACGCCCGCGGGGCGGCGCTGGCCAAGCAGGCCTATGCCGAGGGCCGCAGTATCCGCGATGTGCTGCGTGAGCAGGCCGATCTGGACATGGACGAACTGGAGGCGCTGCTGGACCCGCTGCTGCTTACCCGCGGCGGCATCCCCGGGGTGGAGCAATGACCGGAGCGGGCTACCCTGGACATTCGCCCATGCCTTTGTGGGGGTGCAAAGTCGATGCGCGGGGCGTTAATCTCCGGCTACGGGTCCCGGTGCGATACTGGGTTCCTGCGCCTTGCAGAATTGATGCCTGGCATCCGTGGGCGGCCGACGTGTTCGGCTGGCCCTGTAGCGGTCGTGTGGAGGGAGGGGACAAATGAGCAGGAACTACTGGCCGGTGGCGCTGGCGATGGCGCTGTTGCTGATGGCGCGGATTGCAGGGGCGCAAACGGTTGACGTGACCGGTGATCAGTTGTTGCAGGGCAGCGCCGATCGGCAGTTGCAGGCGATCGCCGGCGAGGCGGCGCGTACCGGCCAGGGACTGACCGTGAGTGCACCCGAATACTGGCACGATCTGGTCGCAGGGCAGTTGCAACGAGGTGCCGCGGGTCTGCCAATACGGGTCAGTTATATGGACACCACCATCGAGATGGTGACCGTTCGGATGGTGCCGTCGGAAGCGGTTGCGATCGAGCCGGCGCCTGCGCCGGAACCGGCCCCTGAGCCCGCACCCGCTCCTGCACCCGAGCCCGCCCCGGCCCC
>JBGTIE010000529.1:0-1692 GCA_041745855.1 Lysobacterales bacterium
ATCAGACCGGCCGGCGCGCCCAGCTGGCCGGCCAGCACCACCGCCAGCGCACCCGTGCCGATGACCAGCGGAATCACCAGCAATCCGCCGCGCACGCCGACCCAGGCGAGCAGCCTGCCGGACAGGAACAGCCGGCTCAACAGCAGCAGGGCGCCGATCATCGCATCCAGCCGGCCGACCAGAATGGCCATCTCCGCTTCAGTCGGGAAACGCACGCTGGCAATGTTGAAAAACGCGTTGTCGACGACGTAGAAAACGACCCAGGCTAGCGCCGAGTTGATGAAGATCAGCCGCAGGTAGCGATCCTTGAACTGCACCAGCACGCCCTGGTCGGCGTTACCCTCGTCGGGTCCATCGGCACCTTCCAGCCGAGCCCGGTGGACGCTGCTGATCCGGCCCAGCAGCAGGATCGCCAGGATGATCGCGGCCATCGACACCAGCAGCAGGCTGGCGGTACCGATCGGTCCGACCAAAAAGGCGATCGACAGGCCGCCGAGAACCATCGCCAGCACTTCGCCGGCACCGACCACGCCGTTGAGCCGCTTGCTCTGGCGCAGATCGAAAATGCGCCCGACGATGCCCCAGAGCGCCAGATTGAGCACGCTCCAGACCACCACCCACCAGACGTAGAGCAGCAGCAGCCACCCGTTCCAGGGCAACTCGATCAGCCAGCGCCAACCGAGCAGGCTCGCCGCCATCAGGACCAGATTGATCAGGACCAGCCGCGGCAGACTGAAGCGCCGCTCCAGCCAGCCGTGGGCCCAACCCACCAGCGGCATTGCCAGCGCGATACCGATGTAGCCAAAAGGCAGCATCGACGGCGGAAAGGCGCCGAGGAACAGACTGATCGCCGCACTCGCCAGATAGACCTGGGCCAGTCCCAGGCTGAAGGCAAACGCCACCAGCAGGCGCAGCGTCGCCGCTTCGCCCGGTCGTATGTCGATCCACTGCGTGAGCGCCCGCGCCACACGATTCCCCTGTCCAGGCTGGCCGCGTCGTTGCGCACCGATGCCAGCCGGGCGAGGTTACAGTGGGATGCATTGCTGCTGGTAGTGGGTAGGGCGGGTCGGGTGCGATTCAATCCGATGCAATGATGTGAAGCGGGGAGTCGGGGTCGGGGTCGGAATCGGAATCGGAATCGGCTTCGGTAGGGGCTTCGGAAATTGGCATCGAGGCAACGACCTGGGCTTTGGCCACGATCGACCAGACGTGCTCCGAGCAGGCAGCAAGTAACTTGGCAGGTAGTACCGCTGCACTCGACTGGATCATGCCGATCCTGAAACCAGTGGGTCGGCGTGGCCACACAGTTTCCGAGGAGGAGGACAGTGCCGAAACAGATCGATCCCGATTCCGATTCCGACCCCGAGGGAACCCTCGCCGATCGGCCACAACGGCCTACGAAGCATCACCCCTCAGCCCTGCTCCATTCCCCATCGATCAGCCGCTGGATCCCGAGCGGGTTGGCGCGGCGCAGTTCCGGCGGCAGGGAATCGTCCGGTACCTGATCGAAGCAATGCAGCGCGGCGAAGCGGCGGATCGCGGCGGGCATGCCGACGGACGTAAAGCCGGGATGGCCGCTGGCAGGGTAAGGGCCGCCGTGGTTCATCGCCGGGCTGACAGCGACGCCGGTCGGCCACTTGTTGGCCATCAGACGGCCGACGCGCGGCCGCAGTTGCTCGGCGATCTGATCAA
>JBGTIE010000530.1:0-4602 GCA_041745855.1 Lysobacterales bacterium
CGGGCGAACGTCGAGGTTTCATCCTTGCCCGGGCATGGCGCGGTGCTCTTGCTCTCTTTGCGGCCTCCGCGTCCGCGTAAGCTGCTCTTCGCTGTTGATATCGAAGTCCGCCTGACCACATCAGTTTGACTCGCACCCCACACCCCCCCAAAACCCCAGTTCCGCCCGCACCCGCCTATACTTGCCGGTCTGTCCACTTCCCGCCCGCCCGCAGAGGTCATCCCATGAGCATCGAACAACTCGAATCCATCGCCCAGGCGATGGTCGCGCCCGGCAAGGGCATTCTTGCGATCGACGAGTCGAGCAACACCATTTCCAAGCGCTTTGCCGCCGTCAAGGTCGAGTGCACCGAAAGCAGTCGGCGCGACTACCGGCAGATGCTGCTCGGCACGCCGGGCCTGGGTGAACACATCTCCGGCGCCATCCTGTATGACGAGACGCTGCGCCAAAGTGCCGCCGACGGTCGCCGCTTCGTCGACATCATGCGCGCCGCTGGCGTGCTGCCGGGGATCAAGGTCGACAAGGGTACGGTGGCGCTGGCCGGCTTCCCGGGCGAACTGGTCACCGAGGGTCTGGACGGCTTGCGCGATCGGCTGAAGGAGTATGTCGGCCTCGGCGCAACCTTTGCCAAATGGCGTGCTGTGATCACGATCGGCGAGGACATCCCTTCCAGTGCCTGTATCGAGGCCAACTGCCACGCGCTGGCCCGCTACGCCGCGCTGTGCCAGGAAGCCGGACTGGTGCCGATCGTTGAGCCCGAAGTGCTGATGGACGGTGACCACGACATCGACGTCTGCTACGACGTCACCGAAGCCACTCTGCGCTCACTGTTCGGCGCGATGTACGAGCAGAACGTGCTGCTCGAAGGCACTATCCTGAAGGCCTCGATGGTGCTGCCCGGCAAGTCCTGCCCGGAACAGGCCGAGATCGAGGAAGTCGCCGAAGCGACCCTGCGTTGCCTGCGCGCGTCGGTACCGGCGGCGCTGCCCGGCATCGTGTTCCTGTCCGGCGGACAGTCCGACGAGGACGCAACCGCCCACCTGAACGCGATGAACCAGATGGGCGCGCTGCCCTGGCCGCTGAGCTTCAGCTACGGCCGCGCCCTGCAGCAGGCTGCGCTGAAGATCTGGGCGTCCGATCCAGCCTCCAAGGTAGCCGACGCTCAGGCCACCGTCGCCCACCGCGCCAAACTCAACGGCCTGGCCGCGCTGGGACAATATCGGGCCAATATGGAGTGAGAGCGGGGATCAGGGGCGGTGAGCTCCGCAAACCGCATCAACAGGACTGAGGGCCAAGGGGTCAGAAGAGCAGTTCCGGTAGCCAGTTCCAGTGGCCAGTCAGAAGCAAGAGCGCTGCGACAGCAAGAGATACCCTGTGGGCTCGCGGACGGGTTGGCTCAACGCCGACGCCAGCGGCTCGGCAGACCGATCCGCTCGGCGGTCTGGCGGTGATGGGCGTGGGCGATCGCGGCGGCGAGTGCATCGGCCGGATCGCTGTCGGGCAGCGGATGCAGTGCTAGAAGCAGGCCGATCATGTGCTGCACCTGCGCCTTCTCGGCCCGGCCCCCGCCGACTACGGCCTTCTTGATCTCGCCGGGCGTGTATTCATGCACCGGCAGTCCGGCCGACACGATTGCGCAGATCGCCGCGCCGCGGGCCTGACCGAGCTTGAGCGCCGAGGACGGATTGCGCGCCATGAATACGGTTTCGACCGCCGCCTCGTCCGGGGCGTACTCGGCAATGACGTCGCGGACACCCTCGAAAATGTCCCTCAACCGCTCGGGAAATCGCTCGTCGGAGGTGGCGATGACCCGATGGTAGACATGTGTCACCTTGGTACCGATCGAATCGACGATGCCTACGCCGGTCCGGCGAGAGCCCGGATCAATGCCGAGGATTCTCACCGCCAAGGCTTCCGGCAGGGACAAGCGCTGAGCATGCTGGCTTCCTTGTTAGCTCGGATGTTTCATGAACGTGCGTAGCGAGGCCGTCGAGGGCGCGTCGTGGTGCGGTCCGCGGACCGTTTGGCAGTGAAGGCGTAGTTTGCCCTACGTTGAGCTGACAAACGGGAGCAGACCGCGCCACGGCGGGCCCGCTTTGATCACTACGGGCGGCGGCCGCAGTAGCAGGTTTATGAAATATCCGGGTTAGATCCTCGCGGCTGCGGATCGCGCATTCTGCACCCAGCGAACGCGAATTCCCGCACTTGCCTTGAACCCCTGCTCTTCTGGGCCCTGGGCCCTGGGCCCTATGCCCTATGCCCTGGGCCCTCAAAACCGCCCGGCCTGGTAGTCGTTCACCGCCTCGACGATCTGCTCGCGCGTATTCATGACAAAGGGCCCGTGGCGCGCGACCGGCTCGCGCAGGGGCCGGCCGGCCACCAGGATCGCTCGGCTGGCCTCTGCGGCCTGTAGTTCTACACCGTCGCCGGCGCCAAGCACGGCCAACTGGCCGGCACTGACCGGCACGCTTGCATCGCCAACCCTTACCGCGCCTTCGTAGACGTACAGGAAGGCGCTGTGACCTTCCGGCAGCGCCTGCGCTACCGCACCGCCGCCGGCAAAATGCAGGTCGACGTAAAGCGGGTCGGTCGCCGGCTGGTCGATCACCCCACGACGACCGGCGAACTCGCCGGCGATCAGGATTGCCTGCACGCCCGCTGCCGCCTCAAAGGCCGGGATCGCCTCTGCGGCGTACTCCTGATAGCGCGGCGGCTGCATCTTGTGGGCGCCGGGCAAGTTGATCCAGAGCTGGAAGCCGCGCATCCGGCCCTGCTCCTGCTCCGGCATCTCGGAATGGACAATGCCGCGACCAGCGGTCATCCATTGCACGCTGCCCGGCGTGAGCAAACCTTCATTGCCATGGTTGTCTCGATGGCGCATGCGGCCATCGAGCATATAGGTCACCGTCTCGAAGCCGCGATGCGGATGATCGGGAAAACCCGCCAGATAGTCTTCAGGTCGATCGGTGCCAAACTCGTCCAGCAACAGGAAGGGATCGAGCTGGTCCAACTGCGGCGTACCAATGACCCGCGTCAGCTTTACGCCCGCGCCATCGGAAGTGGCCTGGCCGCGGATGACCCGGGAGACTTGGCGCGGCGTCCGGGGGGAAGCGTCACGGTTAATGGCCATGTGTTTCTCCTTGGTTGTGTGGATTCTACTGGCGGAGGGCCCAGGGCCCAGGAGAGCGATTCAAACCGGTGCAGGAGCGCTCCCGTCAACGCCGAGGTCTCTGCCAGCGAGCTCACGTCGGGGTCGGGGTCGGAATCGGAATCGGAATCGATCGTTGCTCGGGGTATCCGGCTGCCTCCCGGTGAATCGTGGCGCCACACCGACGCTCTTGATGACTGGCTGGTACGCTTCAAGGCGTTGGCGGCGCCAGTAGCTCTTACCGTCACCCTCGATTCCGATTCCGATTCCGATTCCGATTCCGATTCCGACCCCGACCCCCGGTTTCCGTCCCGGCATCACTTGAATCGCCCCCTGACCTAGGCCGCTAGATCGAGCCGTTCGCGCTTCGCCAACGCCTCCGTAATGATCCGATCCCGATCGCCCCCACTGCGGGCGAGGCCCTCGGCGGTCAGAACGACCGGGTCGGTGATGCCGAGAAAGCTGAACAGGAAGCGCAGATAGGATTCCTGATGCTCGCCCAGCGCATTGGGCTCGTAAACGCCACCGCGCGCCAAAGCGAGCACCAGCCGCTTGTGACCGACCAGGCCCTGCGGGCCTTCGGCGGTGTAGCGGAAGGTCTTGCCGGCGATCGCGATGCGGTCGATCCAGGCCTTCAGCGTCGAGGGAATGCCGAAGTTGTACATCGGCACGCCAAGCACGATCAGATCGGCAGCGAGGAACTCGTCCATGAGTGCACCGCTTAGTTCCGTCGCCGCGCTGTCCTGACCGGCCAGCGCTGCGCCGGACAGATGCGGAATCGGCTCGGCATCCAGATCCCGGTAGTTGACCTGGAGACCGGGATGGCGCCGCTTGAACTGCGCCACCACCGCCGCACTGAGCGCCCGGCTGGCCGAGTTCGGACCGAGAATACTGCTGTCGATGTGGAGGAGGTTCATGGCGAGTCCTTTGGGTTGTTGAACGTTGAGTTGTGGAGAGCCGGTCCGAAGGGTCTTTCCTTCAGGGCCCAGGGCACAGGGCCCAGGGCACAGGGCCCAGTGCAACGGCCAGCGGCTCCGCTCTTCTGGGCCCCGTGCCCTGGGCCCTGGGCCCTTGATAAACAATACCTACGCAACAGAAATGGAAAAACCCCGCAGCTTGAGCAACACTGTTCCGCAAATGGAACAATGGAACCGCCATGAGCCCCGACCTGAACGAGTTGCCGCTGGCGGGCCTTGCTGCTTTTGCGCTGGTGGCCGAACACGCCGGCTTCTCCGCCGCCGAGCGTAAGAGCGGGATCCCCAAGTCGCGCTTGTCGCGTCAGCTGAGCGCGCTGGAGGCGCAGCTGGGGGTACGGCTGCTGCAGCGCTCCACCCGGCGCTTTGCCGTCACCGAGCTGGGTCTGGAGTTGCTGCAGCATTGTCAGGCGATGCGGGCCGAGGCCGAGGCGGCGCTGCTGGTCGCGGCGCGGGCGAAGGCGGAACCGGCCGGTATCG
>JBGTIE010000531.1:0-6404 GCA_041745855.1 Lysobacterales bacterium
GCCGCGCTTCGCCGACCAGTCAACGGGCGTTGCGCTGGGCCCTGCTGACCGCGGCTGCCGCCGTCGCCGCCAAGGTGCTGCCCGCCTTCAGCCAACAGAACTGGGAGTGGATTGCTTTGGCGGCGTCACCGATGCTGCTGCTGGCGTGGCGGGTTTGGTGGGGCCATTCGAGCGGGCGCCGCTGAGCTGCGTGACGGATCGAAGTTTCGGAAGGTGTGTGTGAGTACAGGGCCCAGGGCACAGGGCCCAGCAGATCAAGGGCCGCCTGTTGGGTTACGATCCTCGGCAGCCTGTCTGGAGCGCTACGAATGCCAATCCGATCTGCCGCCATCCTGGCCCTGGGTGCAATGGCTCTGCTGTTGGGTGCATGTGGCTTCCAGTTGCGCCAGGCCGAAGCTTTGCCGCTAGCACTGAGCGAAGTACGGGTCGATGCCGCCGACCCGCGTGGTCAGGTGGCGCGTGAGCTGGCGCGACAACTGGAGCTCAGCGGCGCCACCCTGGGTGAGGCAGCCCCGACCCGATTGAAGGTCATGGGCGAAAGCTTCGACCGGCAGATCCTGGCAGTCGATGAACGGGCCCGAGTCAGCGAGTACGAGTTGCGGCTGGTGATCAGCTATCAGGTTGAGGACTCGACCGGCACGGTGCTGTTGCCGCTTGGCCAGGTCGAGCTGGCGCGCAGCTTCGCATTCGATGCCCAGGCGGCGATCGGCGCGTCGCAGGAGGAGGCGCTGATCCGGGAAGAACTGACCCGCGATGCGGCCCGTCAGATACTGTTGCGGGTTGCCCGCGGTCTGCGCCCGGCGGAATGAATGCGCGCCGCGAGGGATTCCAAGCCCTGGACGCCAGAAGCAAAGCGGCGCCAGGTCGCCGCACTCCAAAAGGGGCCGCGCGGCTCGCATTTGGAGTGCGCTGGGTGCGCCAGGCCAGGGTGCACGCGTTCGCATTACCCTCGGTCCGCATCGTCCATCGCTGTGGTTTCGCTTAGCGCTCCACTTCCGAAGAGCCGGATGCGTGAGTTGCGCACGTCCGGATCTGTGGGGGCCCTAGCGGGCAACCGCTCTTCCTACCCGACCCTGACAGCGCTTTGCTCTACGCTCTTGACCACAGGGACGGTGAAACTGTGAGTGGGTCAAGAAGTGGCCGCGAAAAGGCGACAGCCATGAAAGCAAGCCAGCGCTGGCGGGGTCTGTCTGCTCAGGCGCGGCGGTTCGACGTACGGTCCGGGCTGGCGCGCTCGTCACTCATCCCCAGCCTCACGGCAGCCTGAGACTCATTTGTGCGCAATCCCTGGCCCAAACTACGCGATATCCCCTTTCCCGCGCTCCGGCGGCGTCGGCTGAGCACGCTGCAGGTCAACCTGGGCTATCGCTGCAACCTGGCCTGTCTGCATTGCCATGTGAACGCAGGGCCCACGCGGAAGGAGGAAATGGATCGGCAGAACATTGATCTGGTGATCGAGTTCCTGCGTCGCCAGCAGATCGCGACGCTCGACCTGACCGGAGGTTCGCCGGAGATGAATCCGCACTTTCGTGATCTGGTGGGGCAGGCGCACGCCCTCGGTGTGCAGGTGATGGATCGACTCAATCCGACCATCGTCGAAGAACCCGGCTACGGCGATCTGCCGGAGTTCTTTGTTGAGCACGGGATCGAGCTGGTGGCCTCGTTGCCGTGCTACCTGGAAGACAACGTCGACGCCCAGCGCGGCGACGGCGTGTTCGCCAGCTCGTTGCGCGTGCTGCAGCGTTTGAACGCACTCGGCTATGGGGTCGAGGGCAGCGGCCTGGTGCTGAATCTGGTCTACAACCCGCTCGGTCCCAGTCTGCCACCGCCGCAGCAGGCGCTGGAAGCGGACTATCGCCGTGTGCTCGGCGAACGCTTCGGTCTGCGCTTCAACCAGCTCTACACGCTCGCCAACATGCCGATCAAGCGCTTCGGCAGTGTACTGCTCAGCCGGGGCCAGTTTGATGACTACATGGCCCTGCTCCACGGTGCCCATCGGGATGAGAACCTGCAGCAGGTGATGTGTCTGGACCTGATCAGCGTCGACTGGCAGGGTCATGTGCATGACTGCGACTTCAACCAGATGCTCGGCCTGCCGCTGGGCCAGGCGCAGGCGCCGGTGCATCTGCGCGATTTGCTCGAGCTTGATTTGAGCGGGTCGTCGGTCCGGGTTGCCGGGCACTGCTACGGTTGCACCGCCGGCCAGGGTTCCAGCTGCGGCGGGGCGCTGACCACTGCCACTGCCACTGACGCCACTGCGCCGACCGGCGTCAAGGCCGTCGCAGCCTGATCTGTAGGCCACGGGGGGAATGGTCATGCGCTATCGCAAGAGGGCGACACTGGACTGCTGCCGACTGGTGGCCGTTGTTGTGGGGGGGCTGGGACTGCTGGCGGCCGGCCCACTGCGGGCAGAGTGGACAACCGACGGCTTCGTCGCGGCGCGACTGGGGCTGGCCGATGCCCAACCCGGCTGGATCGACGGCGGTCAGGGTCGGTTTCTGGGCGGTCGCGGTGGAGGCAACGGAACCGGGACAGATTACAACGGCGGACTGGAAGGCCGCCTGCTGCTGCACTACGAGGCCGGACTGGAATGGAGCGCGCAGCTTCATCTGGGCGCGCGCGCCGACTCTCGCAGCGAGGTTCGTCATGCCGGCCTTATCGAGGCCCATCTGGACCGACGCTGGTTTGCGCCAGACCAACGCTGGCAGCTGCGGCTGGGCCAGTTCTTCCTTCCGACCTCGCAGGAGAATATCGAGCGCGGCTGGGTCAGTCCCTACAGCCTGACCAATTCGGCGCTCAACAGCTGGGTGGGCGAGGAGTTCCGGCCCATCGGCGCCGATCTGTCCTGGCGTCGGGATCTGACAGATGACCGCAACCTGGAGCTGGCAGCGACTGTGTTTGGTGGCAACGACAGCAGCGGCGCGCTGCTGGCCTGGCGTGGCTTTGCCTGGCATGACCGGCTCGGCTATTACGGCGAGACGGTACCGCTACCGTCACTGTTCTCGCTGCGAGACCCGGCCATTTTCGGGGTGCAGCGCAGCGAGGGGACCAAGCCCTTCGGACCGGACCTGGACGGTAGGCCCGGTTACGCCTTCCGCCTGCGCTTCGGCGATGCACTGACCCGCTGGCACCTGAGCCTGATCGACAACCGCGGCGATCTCGACCTGCACAAGGGCGAGTACGCCTGGCGAACGCGCTTTGCGCTCGGCGGCTGGGAGCACAACGCCCTGGCCGAAGGCTGGGGTTTTGCGGCCGAAGTTCTAGGCGGCGACAGCCGGATGGGCGCGCGGGGTGGGCCGAAGGCACATATCCGCTTCCATACGGCGTATCTGCTGGCCAGCTATGGCGACGAGCCGTGGCGCTACACGATCCGGATCGAAGGCTTCAACATCGACGACATCGACCAGACCATCGCCGAGAACAACGACGAATCCGGCCACGCGATCACCCTGGCCGCGCTTCGTCACTTCAACGTCTGGCGTCTGGGGGCCGAGTATCTGTACATCGACGGCAAACGCCCCGCCGCGGCCTTCGAAGGACTGCCGTTGCAGACCGGTGGGCATCAGCTCAGGGTCGAGGCGCGGTATGTGTTTTGATTGCGAGGGCTCAGGAGGAGCGAGGGCACAGGGCACAGGGCCCAGAAGAGCAGCGGCAGGGCGCGTAGTAAGGACCCAAAAGAGCAGCGGCAGTGCGCGTAGGATGTCGGTGAGCTCAGCGAACCGCATCGTCAGGGCCCGGAACAGCCGGGATGCTGCGGTAATTAAGCCCTTGCTCTTACGTAAAACCTAAAACGTAAAACCTAAAACGGCTCTTTTCAGCGCATCAACGGGTCGGTGCCGCAAACCCTAGCCGCTCGACCCTTCCCCTGTCGCTTCCACCCCCACGCTCGCACTCGGATCGCGCAACTCCAGACTCTGCATCAACACCCCGGCCTGCGTTCGGTTGCGGACGGCGAGTTTCTCGAACAGGGCCGAGACGTGGGCCTTTACGGTGCGCTCGGTGATGCCGAGCTCATCGGCGATCTGCTTGTTCAGGCGGCCGGCGGCGATGCTTTGCAATACCCGTAGCTGTTGAGGGGTAAGGCTGGCCAGGCGCTGGGCGAGTCGCTGATCGGCCGGGTCCTTCGGCGCGCTCCGGACCTGGGCGGCCAACTCGGGGGGCAGGTAGATGTTGCAGGCCAGCACAGTCTGCAGCGCGCTTGCCAGTTCTGCCGGATCGGCCCGCTTGGGCAAAAAGCCGACCGCGCCATAGTCCAGCGCGCGCCGTATCGTGACCGGGTCGTCGTGGGCTGAAATCATCATCACTGCGACTGCGGGAAACTCGCTGCGCAGACTGGTCAGGCCCATCAACCCATGACTGCCGGGCATGTGCAGATCGAGCAACACCAGATCAATGGCAACGTCCCGCTGCAGGACCCCGCGTGCTTCGGCCAGATCGCCAGCCTCACTGATCTGCGCTTCCGGATACAGCGCCTGCAGCGCTTGGCGCAGGGCCAGGCGAAACAAGGGATGGTCATCAACGATCAGCAGACGCGGCATGGACCGTGGGGGCCGGTAGCTTCAACAGGAGCCCGAGTTTAGCCCGGATGCGGACGCTTCGCCCCGAAACATGGGTGAGAGTCGCACGTTGCGGCAGGGAGCTTCAGAGCAAAGAGCAATTCAACACAAAGGACACAAAGGACACAAAGGAAGAGCTTTGATTGTGAAAGCGGCCCGAGCACTGCTGCAACTCCTGAGCCCGGTGGCCCCAGCTGGCCAGTCGAAACCCCTTTCTGTGCTCTGCTTTCCTTCGTGTCCTTCGTGTCCTTTGTGGTCAATCAGCTCTTGGCTCTTCAAGTCAGCCATACAACCACGGTTGCCGCGCGCCGCGGTGTAACGGCCCTGTATCGTTGGTCCAGCTACCAAGGGTGGCCACTTTGGCTACCATGGGCGACCACTGGATCGGTTGGGTAGACAGCGATGGGAACTTCGATGTGGCGTTGTGCGGCGTGGTTTTGCCTGGCAGCGATGCTGGCTGGCTGTACCGGACCGCAGCCGCGCACGCCATCGACGTCGAACCTGCCGGCAGCGGCAGCAACGGAGACGGGCATGGATTTCCTGCAGGGCGAGTTGCGCGTCACCGAGCATAGGGGTGAGGACGATCTGCTGACGGCCGGCCTTGGCCTGGAGCGGCTGCGCGGGGCCATCGTGGTGCCAGCTGATCCTGAGCGTCCGAGCGCGGCCGAACTGCGGCGGCGGGCGATCCAGCAGAACTGGCGTGGGATCGTCGACCTGAGTCCTGCCGGCGGATTTGGCACGGTCTACGGCGCGCTGCCAACGGTCCCGGGGCGCGAGTTCCAGAGCTTCGCCCGGATTCCCGGCGCCAATCAGCCGCACCGCGTGATGGCGCAGATCCCGGACCAGTTCGATCGTCGCGCACGCTGTCTGATAGTCAGTCCGGTCTCCGGCTCACGGGGAATCTATGGCGCGATCGGCGTCGGAGGTGGCTGGGGTTTGCCGCGCGGCTGCGCCGTGGTCTACACAGACAAGGGCGCCGGCACGGGTTTCTTTGACCTGGCGGCCGATGAAGGCGTGGCACTCGACGGCACCCGCGCATCCCGCGGTAGTGCGCCGCTGGACTTCGATCCGGGCGCGCCAGGCTCGCTCAGCTTTGAGGCAAGGTGGCCTGGCGTGGCGCTCAAGCACGCGCATTCGACTGACCTTCCGGAAGCGGACTGGGGCCGCCACACGCTGCAGGCGCTGCAGTTCGGCCTGCATGCGCTGGATTTGGCGTACCCTGACCAAGCACCGTTCACGCCGGACAACACGCACATCATCGGGCTTGGAGTCTCAAATGGCGGTGGCGCCCTGCTGCGGGCGAGTGAGCTGGATCACGACGGTTGGTTCGATGCAATGATCGCAGGCGAGCCGAACATCCTGGCGCCGGGGGCACCGGCCTTGTTCGATCTGGCGATCGAGGCGGCGATTTATCAGCCTTGCGCCTGGCTGGCCCGCCAGAGCGGCCCGCTCCTGGCCACGGTCGGGCAGCTGGAACTGATCGCGCAGCAGCGCTGTCGTGTGCTGCACGAGGCCGGTCTGCTTGGCGCGGGCAGTGTCGAGGCTCAGGCGGCCGAGGCGCTTGCACGGCTGCAGGCCAGTGGCTGGGAGGACGCGGCGCTGAGCCAGATGGGGGTGCTGGTTCCGATCGACATCTGGCGTGCGGTGGTTGCGACCTACCTCCAGACCTATGCCCGCGCCAACGTGTGGGAACCCCGCTGCGGCTATCGCTTTGCCACGCTGGAAGAGCGCTTCTTCAGCGGCGTCACCGCGCAGGGCGAGATCGTCGGCAATCCGGACCTGGGCTCGGAGCACTCGCTCGGCGCAGACCTGGGCTATGCCTGGCGCGCCGGTGACTGGGGCGGGTCC
>JBGTIE010000532.1:0-12411 GCA_041745855.1 Lysobacterales bacterium
GCCACTCGCGGACCGCTGATCACCGGCGAGCCCTTGCCGCCCGACGGACTCGTCGCCCGCGCTGCCTACAATCTCGAGCAGCCACCTCGGCGCGGCGTGAGTAACCCGCAGATCCTGGCGCTGACCGATCTCGTCGATGGCGAGCGCTGGTTTGCCACGGTGGTCGATCTGGCGGCCTTCAACCGCAACAGCTTCAGCGCCGGGCTCGGCCCGGCGCATGACTGGATCCTCAATCGGTTCGAGGCGCTGGGTCTGCAACTCGACAGCTTTCCGTTCCAGCTCAACGGCAGCGCCATATGCACGCCACCCCAACCGGAGGTGAGTCTGGCCAACCCGATCGGAATCAAGCGCGGTGCCGTGTTGCCGGACGAGTGGGTGGTCGTGGGTGCGCACTATGATTCGCGCAACATCAATCGCTGCGACACCAGCAACCCCCAGCCCGGCGCCAATGACAACGGTACCGGCTGCGCCGGCGTGATCGAGCTGGCGCGGGTGTTCCGGAGCGTCGACACCGAGCGCAGTCTGCTGTTCATGTGCTTCGCCGGTGAGGAGCAGGGGCTGATCGGCAGTCAGCGCTATGTCCAGGCGCTGCAGAGCTCCGGTGACATCAGCAAGGTCCGTTACATGATCAACCTGGACATGCTCGGCTATGCCGTCGATGACAATTTGAGCGCTCGAATTGAAACGACCTCCGCCTATGTCGACCAACTGACTCGCTTCGCCAATGCCGCGGCGACCTATGCGCCGGAGCTCAGCCCGATCCTCAGCAGCGCAACCCAGGCCTATTCAGACCACTGGTACTTTCTCCAGGCCGGTGTGCCGGGCGTGTTCAGCTGGGAAAACGGCGCCGGCATCTATCCGCACTACCACCGTGCCACCGATATCCCTGCCAACCTGCTGCGCGGACGTGAACTGGCCAGCGGCATCCTGAAGATGGACATCGCCATCCTGGCCGAGGAGGTCGGGCTGCTCACGCCATTGTTCAGCGACGGTTTCGAGGATTGAGCGGGCCTGAATACCCGGCTAGTACCTGCGCGGCGGTTCAAACAACGCCGCATCGATGATCGACCACAGATGGATCACCCATCCGAGCAGAATCAACCACAGCACCGCAGCCAGCACGAAATGGACGATGGCCATCAGCAAGCGCGCCTGCAGCAGCTGACCCAACCCGGGTATGAAAAAACTCGCCAGCGCGGCGATCACATTGCCCGCCGAACCCCGTCCCATGCTCATCCAGATCTCCTTTAGTTGCCCGAAGCGGATCATGCAAGACTCGCGCCATCCCAGGCAAACGGCGCCAGGGCCGCTGCCGCATCATGTGGACGCATTCGACTGGCCGGATCAGCCGGTCTTTGGTCAAATGGACCAACCAATCCCGCGGGGCCTCACACCAAAAGAGGGCTGAGGGCTGAGGGCTGAGGGGTCAGGGAAAGCCGGCACATTTTGGGCCGCTGCTGCTTGATGTGCACCTAGGGCACCGACCCGGGACTCTCACCAGGCACAGGGCTGAGGGGTCAGGAAAAGCCCGCGACATTAAAGTCGCCGGTGTTTGATGCGCGAACAAGCGCACCTACCGGGGCGACTGGACTCCTACAGTGGCAGATTTTCCGAATCCCTGGGCTCGTGTAACCCGAGGGCGCAGGACTTGGCTACACTTCGTAAGCGCCCAGGCGCTACGATCGATCCATCGCAACGTCATACCCACACGCATTCAACGCCAGGAGACAAAAGCATGAGCAAAGGCATGGATCAGAAGAAGGAAAAGAAGAAAGAGCCGGCCAAGTCGCTGAAGGAAAAGCGCGCCGACAAGGCGGAGAAGAAGAAGAACAAGTGAGGAGAGCAGGGCCCAGACGAGCAAGGGCCCAGGGCTCAGAAGAGCAAGGGCCCAGGGCTCAGGGCCCAGAAGGGCAAGGGGCCAGGGCTAAGGGCCCAGAAGAGCAAGGGGTTTAGGGCGCGGAAATGTCCCGGCCGCGCTGATTTTGACCGGGCCCTCGGCATTGACCGCTAGTTCGAAGAGCCGGGATCATGCCGCTCTTGACCTGACTGGGCCCTGGGCCCTGAGCCCTGAGCCCTAGATTTCCCTCAGCCCTGCCCTTAAAGATCCCTCGCCACCCGAAATCCCACCCGCCCCCCCGTCACATTGGCCACGGTGGCGATTCGGTAGGCGCTGCGCGACTGCTCCGGGGCGCTGCCCCAGGAACCGCCGCGTACCACGCGCGCCTGGCAGCCGGGATTGACCCAGGCTTCCGGGGTGTCCGGCGCGCGTCGGTAGCTGTCATGCCAGCAGTCTTGCACCCACTCGGAGACGTTGCCGTCGATGTCATAGAGCCCGAAGGGATTGGCTTCGTAGGAGCGCACTGGCGCCGGACCCCAGAAGCCATCGCCGTAGTCAGGGAAGGCATTGGCCCAGCTTCGCTTGCCTCTGGAGACATCATCGCTACCGGTCAGATTGGCGAGCACGCGGTCGGGCGGGCCGTCGCCCCACCAGTAGCGGGTCTGGGTACCTGCGCGCAGCACATATTCGAACTCGGCTTCGCTCAACAGTCGGTAGCCGCGGCCACTGCTTTCGGCCAGCCAACGCGCGTAGGCGGCGGCGTCGTTCCAGGAGACATGGACGACCGGATCGGTATCGCGTGCCTTGCTGCCGCGGTAGTCCCGACGCCAGTCCACCCCGCGCCTGCTTACGAGCCGGCCACCGCGTTCCTCATAGGTGTCCGAAGAGCCGCTCTTTTCGGCGTCGGTGACATAACCGGCCGCCTCGATGAAGCGTCTGAACTCGGCCACGCTGACCTCGCTTTGCGCGACCGCGAAGCCGCGCTCGAAGCGCAATTCGCGCTGCGGGCCTTCCACCCGCTCGCGGCCCGGCTCACCATCGGGTGAGCCCATGACGAAGCGCCCGACCGGAATCACCACCATCCGCGGCCCGCGGCCGCCAGTGGCGAGGCTGTCGGTGAAGGTCTCGCCGCGGCTGTAGCCGGAATAGAGATCGGCATTGGACAGCTTGCGCTGCAGGCTGCGCAATCGTCGCTCGTCATCGAGAAAGCGCTCCAGCCGATCCAGCGAGGCGGCAGCGCTGGCTACATCGCGCTCGTCCAGCGCCTGGTCGAACTGGGCCAGCAGTTCAGCCTCGCTGCGGGCGCGGAACGCCATCAGCTGCGCCGCAGCGCTGTTCACCAGGCGGGAACGTTCCTGCAGCGAGCGCGCCTGTTCGAGCAGTTCGTCGGCGCGCTTGAAATCGAAATCCTGCGAGGCCGCCAGTGCCGCCTCGACCAGCCGGCGCTGGACCGTCTCGATGCCCTTGGTCGCAGCCGGATTGGCATCGTCTATCGCCAGTGCCGCGCGGAAGCTCTCGCCTGCACGCAGCAGCGTACGAGCGCTGGCGCCCTCGCTAGCCAATCCTGCTTCGCCGCTCTCGATATGCCCGTGCAGTTCACGAGCGCCATTGACGACATGGCCCACGGCGGCCGCGTTGGCGGTGTCGATGTCCAGTCGTTGCAATACCTGCAGGATGCGGTCTGCACCGGCCAGTTCCTCCGGTGGCAGCCGACCCGAGCTGTATGAGGTCAGTTCATCGACCAAGCGATCGAGCGCCTGCCGAGCTTCGTCCTGGGCGGGATCGACCCGCAGCGCCGAATCAACCCAGAAGGCAGCCGATTCCCGCTCCGGGCTGAACAAGCGGCCATCGGCCATCGCCGCCCGCAATCCCAGCAGAGCCTGGGCGAGGTCAGCCGGCATCGGCTCCTCGACCTCTTCGGGGGCGGGCGTTTCAATGTCTGTCTGCGCCAGCGATTCGACATTCTGTGTGCCATCAGCGCTCGCCCGATTGTCGTGGCCGGCGGTGACCGAGCCCATGGCACGCCGGGCCGGCTCGGCCTCCGGGCGTTCCTCGAACAGTCGCAGCGGTCCACCGGCGGTGGCCCATTGCTCGCGCATCGCCCCGAGCGCGACCGCGCCCAGTATGATGCCCAGGGCAAGCATGAAGCTCAGGTTGTTCTTGAGCGTTTGGACCACGGACGGCTATGCACAATAACGGCGACCCGGCGCACCTGCCCTCTACTGTAATGGCAGCAGCTGAACCAGGGCCAGCGTCACGATGGCGCTGGCTCGTCGATAGTGCTGCTTGGAACGCCTTCGAGGCACGCGCGCGCGCTGCCGGCAGCTTTGCCATAGACACCGAGTTCGTGCGCCGGCGGACCTATCATGCCGAGCTGGGACTGGTCCAGCTGGCCGTCCAGCGGGAGGTCTACCTGCTTGATCCGCTCGCACTGCCCGAACGCAACGGGCTCGGGGATCTGCTCGCCGACCCGACCGTACGCAAGCTGATCCATGCCGGCTGCGAGGACATCGAAGTATTGGCTCGCTGGACCGGCCAGCGACCATCCCGGTTGATCGACACCCAGGTGGCTGCGCAGTTGTGCAGCAACGGCGGTCAGATCGGTTATCAGCGACTGGTCGCCGAGCGGCTCGGGGTGCCCCTGAGCAAGGGCGAACAGCAATCGGACTGGCTGCGCCGACCGCTGAGCGAGAGCCAGTGCTGCTACGCTGCCGATGACGTGTACTACCTGGAACCACTGGCCGAGCAACTGCTCGGCGAGGTTGCGCAACGGGGACGGATGAGCTGGCTGGAAGAGGAGTGCGAGCGCCAGGTCGAACGGGTGTTGGCGCCACTGGCGGCGTATCCGCACCTGTCCGAACGCAACGCCGGCCAGTACCCGGCCGAAGTGCAGCACCGGCTCAGCCACCTGCTTCGCTGGCGCGACGCCGAGGCTGAGAAGCGCGACAAGCCGCGCAGCTGGATCCTGCCGACAGCCAGTGCGGTGGCTCTGGCCTTCGCCGGCCCCGACAACCGCGCTGCCCAGGTCAAGGCGCTGAAGGAGGCCGGGAGACGTGAGCCAGAGCGCGACGCAGAGCGCTTCGCTGAACTGCTCGCGGAGGCCGGAGCGGTGCCCGACGACTTTCCCCTGGCCGGTGCGGCGCTGGAGGGCGAGCAGAAAGCGCTGCTGACCGAGTTGCGCGGCAAGCTGGCCGACTTGGCAAAGGAACTCGATCTGGCGCCCGAGTTCATCGCCACCCGTACAAGCTTGGAAGCTCGCGTGCGAGACGGCCAGTGGCCGGACAGCTTGAGCCTGTGGCGGTTGCAACTGCTGCGGGACAAAGTGGGCTAGAGAAGTGCCGCGCTCAGGCGGCCTGGCGCATTGCATCAACCGACCGGATCAGGAACCAGCCATGAAGCTTCGTCCAATCTCCTACGCATTGAGCTTCGCGCTGGCGCTGTCTGCCTGCGGCGACGCCGACAACGATTCCCGCAGCGTCACGCCGACCTCGCCGGCCCCGCCGACCGAAGCGGCGGCAGGCGATCCAGCCGCGACCTCTGTGGCGGCGAAGCTGGATCAGATCTACGCCGAATACTGGGAGGCCTGGCTGAAGCTCAATCCGCTGCGCGCGACCTTTGTCGGTGATCCGCGCTACAACGATCAATTGCCCAACACGATGTCGGCCGAGCATCGCCAGCAGGAAGAGGCCTTCCTTCAGCGGTGGCTGGAACGTATCAGTGCCTTCGATGCCAGCGCGCTCGAAGGCCAGGCTCGGCTGAGCTACGAAATCTTCCGCCGCGACCTGGAAAGCGAGCTGGAAGGCGCCCGCTTCCCAGGTTGGATGCAGCCGGTCAACCAGTTCCGCAGCCTGGCCAGCACAGCTGCGCAACTCGGCGCCGGTACCGGAGCGCAGCCCTTCCGAACGGTGGAGGATTACGACAACTGGCGCGCGCGAGTCGCTGCGATGCCGGCAATCTTCGACACGATGATCGCCAACATGCGCGAGGGCATGGCCACTGGCGTGGTGCAGCCGAAGGTGCTGATGGCCAAGCTGCTGCCTCAGCTGGACGCCTTGATCACCACCAAACCGGAGCAAAGTGTCTATTGGGGGCCGATCGAACGGATGCCGGCCGATTTCCCCAGGGCGGACCGAGAGCGGCTGACCGACACCTGGCGCGGCATGATCAGGGACGAACTGATGCCCGCCTTGATGCGACTGCGCGAATTCGTCGCCGAGGAGTATTACCCGGCGGCGCGCGACAGCGTTTCGCTGGCGGCGTTGCCCGATGGTGCAGCCTGGTACGCCTACAACGTACGCCAGAGCACCAGTACCGACATGAGCCCGGACGAGATCCACCAGATCGGCCTGGCCGAAGTCGACAGGATTCACGGTGAGTTGCGCGGGGTGATGAGCGAGCTCGGTTTCGATGGCGAACTGACGGATTTCTTCGCCCACATGTCAAGCAGCCCGGAATTCATCTTCGCCGATGAGCAGGCACTGCTGGATGCTTACAACGGCCTGCGCGAACGGGTCGATGCCGGCGCGTCCGCGCTGTTTTCGCTGCTGCCGGCGGCGGCCTTCGAGATCCGGCCGGTCGAGCCATTCCGGGCCGCCAGTTCCTCCACCGGTTCGTACATGCGACCCAGCCAGGACGGCAGCCGCCCAGGCATTTTCTATGTCAACACCCATGATTTGCCGGCACGCAAGACCTGGGCGATGGAGGCGCTCTACCTGCACGAGGCGGTTCCCGGCCATCACTATCAGCTGGCCCTGCAGCAGGAGCTTGCTGAGCTGCCGATGTTTCGCCGCTTCGGCAGCGAGATCGCGTTCAGCGAGGGCTGGGGGCTGTACGCCGAGACGCTTGGCAAGGAGCTGGGCGTCTACACCGATCCCTACCACTACGCCGGTGCCTTGCAGGCCGAGTTGTGGCGCGCGATCCGGCTGGTCGTTGATACCGGTCTGCACAGCAAGAGCTGGAGTCGAGAGCAGGTGATCGAATACATGCTGGCCAATTCGGCCGCCAGCCAGACTCAGGCGGTGGCCGAGACCGAGCGCTATATCGCGATCCCGGGCCAGGCGCTGGCCTATAAGATCGGCCAGTTGAAGATCCGTGAACTGCGCACGCGGGCAGAGCAGGCACTCGGTGAGCGCTTTGACATTCGCGCCTTCCATGCCGAGGTAATACGCGATGGCTCGGTGCCGCTGGATGTGCTGGAGGGCAAGATCGAGCGCTGGATCGCGGCGCAGATCTAGCCAACTGAAAGAACAGCATGGCTGACCCGGAACTCCCAGCGGCTGAAGACGATGGCGTTGCAGCCAGTCGCTGGCAGCTCCCGGCCGGGCCCTGGCCGACCGTGCTCGATGGCTTGTGTGCGCACTTCGCGCAGATTCCGCGCGCGGTCTGGGTCGATCGTATGCGGCGTGGTCGGGTGTTCGGACCCACCGGCGCGCTGACGCCGACGAGCGCGTATCAGGCCGGTCTGTCACTGCGCTACTACCGCGAAGTCGCCGACGAAGCGCCGATCGAAGGGACCGAAAGGATACTCCATCTCGACGCCCATCTGCTGGTGGCGGACAAACCGCACGGACTGCCGGTGACGCCGGCCGGGCGGCATCTGCGCGAAACCCTGCTTGCGCGACTGATCCGCCGCACCGGCAACCCGGATCTGGTGCCGCTACACCGACTCGACCGGGAGACCGCTGGACTGGTGCTGTTCTCGACCGACCCGGCGAGCCGGTCGAGCTATGCGGCGTTGTTCCGCGAGCGCCGTATCAACAAGCGCTACGAGGCCCTTGCACCGGCCTTGCCGGATCAGAAATGGCCACAGATCCGGCGCAGCCGGATTGTCCGCGGTGAGCCCTTCTTCCGGATGACGCAGATCGATGCGGCGCCGAACTCCGAGACCCGCATCGACGTGCTCGATCGCAGCGGTCCGTACTGGCGCTATGTACTGCACCCGTTGACCGGCCGCAAACATCAGTTGCGGCTGCACATGGCGGCGCTGGGCGCGCCGATCTGTGGCGATCGCTGGTATCCCGTACTGCGCGATCCGGCCGAGGACAGCGACATCCCATTACAGCTGCTGGCCAGGGCGCTGGGCTTCATCGACCCGCTGGACGGTCGGAAGCGGAGCTTCGAGTCGAGCCTGGAACTCTCTTTGGGGTGCGAGTCAGACTGATGCAGCGTTGGGTTTGGCGATGTGGACTCGGGGTCGGGGTCGGAATCGGAATCGGAATCGGTATCGAGGGCTACATAGGGTTTGGCCACCAACGACTAGCCGTGCACCGCGCAGTCCTCAACAACGTTCTCAGGGTGTACCGCCGCACTCGATTAGATCGTAGCGATACTGACAACGCAGGGGCGGCGTGGCTACAAGGTTCACGAGGGGGCAGTCGGATACGCCGAGCAAGGATCGATTCCGATACCGATTCCGACCCCGACCCCGAGGTGAGCTCGCTGGCGGCAGAGAATTCGGCGTTGACAAGAGCCGCTTCTGCATCAGTACGAATCGCACCCCCTGCCGTCAGTACAGGTGCGCCGGGCGTGCCAATGCGCGATACTCCAAGGTCATCCAAAGTCCAAATCGGAGCTTCCATGCCCGTGCCTGTCTGCGCGCGCCGCGCGCGTACTTTTCTTTGCTTCCTTGCTCTCGCGCTGGCGACCAGCGCGCAGGCCAATCAATCCGCCGATGGGATCTGGACCGATGTTGCTGGCGCAGATGTCCTGCGTTCGACTCAGAGCGCGTCGCGCGTGGTGATGCCGAAGGCCTATCGCAGTCTGAGGATCGACCAGGCTGCACTGGACCAGGCGTTGAGCTTCGCGCCGGCCGAGTCGGCCGTACGTGTCGCGGACAGCGCGGTCACGTTGCAGCTGCCATTGCCGGACGGGCGTTTTGAATCCTTCCGGATTGTCGATTCGCCGGTGATGGCACCGGAGCTGGCGGCGCGCTATCCGCAAATCCGCAGCTGGCTCGGGCAGGGTATCGACGACCCGACCGCCACGGTGCGGCTCGATCGCAGTCACAAGGGCTTCCACGCCCAGATTATCTCCTGGCGAGGCACGGTGCTGATCGATCCGCTCACGCCGGGCGATCGCGAGTTTGCGATGGTCTATCACAAGCGCGACGCCCAATTGCAGGGCGAGCGCCCGGTCTGCCTGCTGACTGGCGACGAACTGCCGCAGGATCTGCCCGACTTCTCCAAGCGTGGTGTAGTGCCGACCCTTGCTTCCGGCGAGACCCTGCGCACCCATCGGCTGGCGATGGCGGCGACCGGCGAGTACACCGTGTTCCACGGTGGCACAGTGGCCGACGGGCTGGCCGCGATCAATACCACGATGAACCGGGTCAACGGCATCTACGAGCGCGATCTGGCCGTGCGGATGGAACTGATTCCGAACAACGACCTGATCATCTACACCAACGGTGCCACTGACCCTTACAGCAACAATGATGGTTTTGCGATGCTCGGGCAGAACCAGACCAATTTGAACAACGTTATCGGCAATGAAAACTTCGACATCGGCCATGTGGTCAGCACCGGCGGTGGCGGCGTCGCCTCTCTCGGGTCGGTATGTTCAACCAACAACAAGGCGCGCGGCGTGACCGGCCTTCCCTCGCCCATAGGCGACGTGTTCGACGTCGATTTCGTCGCCCATGAGATCGGCCACCAGTACCGTGGCAATCACACCTTCAATGGCTCTGGCAGCAACTGCTCCGGCGGCAATCGCAACGCATCTACTGCGTACGAGCCGGGCAGCGGGCTTACGATCCAGGCCTACGCCGGCATCTGTGGCGCCGACAACCTGCAGGGCAACAGCGAGGATTATTTCCACCGCATCAGCCTGGACGAAATGCTGACCTTCGTCAGCACCGGCGGCGGCTCGAACTGCGGCACCCCCAGCGCGACCGGCAACACCCCGCCGGAGGTGAGCACCGCCGCCGCCTTCACCATTCCGCAGCTCACCCCTTTCCAGCTCGCTGCCGAGGGCACTGACGGCGATGGCGATACGCTGACCTACATCTGGGAGCAGTTCGACCTGGGTGCGGCCAATCCCGCCGGAACGCTGGTGGACAACGGTTCCCGGCCAATCTTCCGCAACTTCATACCCACCCTGGAACCCACCCGGATCTTCCCCAGCCTGCGCTACATCCTGAACAATGCCAACAACGTGCCGCCCACCGCGCCACTGCCGGGCACGACCACACCCAATCGGTTCACCGGCGAGGTGCTGCCCAGCACCAATCGAACCATGAATTTCCGCGTCACCGCGCGCGACAATCGGCCGGGTGGTGGTGGTACGGATGACGCGCTGACCCAGATCACCGTCAGCACCGCCGCCGGCCCGTTCCGGGTGACCTCGCCGAATACCGCGGTGAGCTGGCCGGCGGGCAGCACGCAGACGATTACCTGGGACGTGGCCAACACGGACATGGCGCCGGTCAACACCAGTGAAGTCGTGATCGCCTACTCGATTGACGGTGGTCTGACGTTTCCGATCCAGACGATCCCGCTGCCCAACACCGGCAGTGCCGAGCTGACTATCCCCACCGTCGCCGGTACGACGCGGGCGCGGGTGCGGGTCTCCGCGGTCGACAACGTCTACTTCGACATCTCCGACGTCGACTTCGTGATCACTGGCCCCAATACCGCGCCCGAGATTGTCGTCAATGGTTCGATCACTACCGCGCAGGGCAGTCCGACCGCGACCGGTCCGGTCGCGACCATCAGTGACGTTCAGGATCCGGCCGGCGACCTGATCGTGTCGGTGGAAGGCAATCCGCCGGAGTTGGCGGTCAGCGTCGCCAACGATGCCGGCGAAGTCAGCCTCAGTGCCACCGCCGAATGCACGCTGGTGGCGCCGACCAATGGCACGCGCGTGTACCCGGTGACGCTGCGGGTGGTTGATACCGACGGTTCGGTCAGCACTGCCCAGTTGCTGGTCAATGTGGCGCGCAACCAGACCCCGACCATGGGCAACTATGCCGGCGTCAATCTGGCCGCGGGTGGCAGCACCCAGGTCAGTCCCTCCGTCCCCCCGGCCGATGCGAACAACAATCTGGTTGGCAGCGCGGTCTCACCGACCAACCTGCCTGGCGGCGGCATGATCAGCATCGATGGCGCTGGCATGGTGACCATCACCGCTGGCATCGGGACGCCCGAAGACGACTACCCCATCCGCGCCACGGTCTTCGACAGTTGCGGCGCGCAGGAGACACGCGAATTCATTGTCAGCATCTCGGACGACCTGTTTGCGGACGGCTTCGAGTAGGTAGCCGGACTTTTCGGGTAAACGAGGGCCCCGCGGTTTCCGCGGGGCTCAGCCCAGCGCGAACTCGCCGCCGCGCTCGAGGGCACGCTGGTAAGCCGTCCTGGCCTCGATCCGGGCGATGAATTCCTTCAGCTTCGGGTAGCGCCCGTCCAGTCCTCCGCGCGCCGCCGAAGCCTGGATGGGGAAGCTGAGCTGGATGTCGGCGCCGCTGATCTGATCGCCGGCAAACCAGCCGCCGGCGGGCAGCATCGCTTCCAGATACCGCAGATGTTCGCTGATGCGCGGCGCGATGAACTCGCGCCTGACCTTCTGCGCGATGGCGCGGGCGAAGGGCTTGGCGAAGAACGGCATCGGTGCCGATTCGATCCGATCAAAGACCAGTTTCATCAGCAGCGGCGACATCATCGAGCCTTCGGCGAAATGGAGCCAGTAGCGGTATTGCAGATACGCGTCCGATTCACGTGCCGGCGCCAGCCTGCCGGCGCCATGGCGCTCGACCAGATATTCGATGATCGCTCCGGACTCGGCCACCACGGTGCCCTCGTCATCAATCACCGGTGATTTGCCGAGCGGGTGCACCTTTCGCAATTCCGGCGGTGCCAGCATCGTCTTTGCGTCGCGCTCGTAGCGCTCGATCCTGTAGCTAAGTTCCAGTTCCTCCAGCAGCCAGAGGATTCGCTGCGAGCGTGAATTGTTCAGATGGTGGACGATGATCACGATTTGGGTGCTCGGTGGGGAAGGGACTGGCTAGCCCAAGTGTACGCAAGCCGGGCGTGCGATGGATGCCTGTGCCCAAAGGGCCCAGGGCCCAGGGCGGCCCAGGGGGCTGCGATTCAAACGGATGCAGCGATGCCAAGCCGGGAGTCGGGGTCGGAATCGGAATCGGGATCGAGGGCGGGATGGGGTTTGGCCACCCACACCGCACTCGACCAGATCGGGGCGATGCTGACATCGCTGGGGGCATCGCTGGACGGTTCGCGAGCAGCTCGTCGGATACAGCGGACAAGGGCCGATTCCGATTCCGACCCCGACACCGATTTCACACCCCTGATTCCCATCACGGCATCAGTTTGAATCGCAGCCTCGAGAGCCCAAGGCCCAGAGCGAAGCGCGGCGACCGCGTACCCGGCACTTGTGGCGCATGAACGTCAGCTGCGCGACACTCGCGCCGGTGTTCCACGAATCGGACCAAGCCAATGAAACGCATCCTGTGGTCGCTGGCTATCGTCATCGTGATCGCGCTGGCCGGGCTGGCCTGGAGCTTTGCGCCGATCCGGCTGCCTGCGCCGCAGGTCAGTGCAGAACAGGAACTGCCGCCGGCA
>JBGTIE010000533.1:0-4707 GCA_041745855.1 Lysobacterales bacterium
GCGCCTCGCGCCCGGCCGCCGCCTGCGCCAGCCGCTGCTCCCAGCTCATTGCGCGCCGACCAGACTCCTCAGGCCGAGCCGCTCGAACAGCTGACGGTCGCGCTCGGCCTCGGGATTGGCGGTAGTCAGCAGCTTCTCGCCGTAGAAGATCGAGTTGGCACCGGCGAAGAAGCACAGCGTCTGCAACTCGTCGCTCATGCTTTCTCGACCCGCCGACAGCCGCACCATCGAGCGCGGCATCAGCAATCGGGCCAGCGCGATCGTGCGGACGAACTCGAGCGGATCGAGCGGCTCGGCCTCGGCCAGCGGCGTACCGGCCACGCGTACCAGCAGGTTGATCGGCACGCTCTGCGGCGGTTCGGGCAGATTGGCCAGTGCGACCAGCAAGCCGGCACGCTGCGCGCGCGTCTCGTTCATGCCGACGATGCCACCGCAACAAACCTTCATGCCGGCGCGGCGTACCGCTTCGAGCGTGTCCAGCCGGTCCTGATAGTCGCGCGTGGTGATGATCTCGCTGTAGTAATCCGGACTCGTGTCCAGGTTGTGATTGTAGTAATCCAGACCGGCCGACTTCAGCCGCTCGGCCTGCGCTTCATCCAGCATGCCCAGCGTGCAGCAGGTCTCCAGACCCAGCGCCTTGACCCCGCGCACCATCGCCTCGACTTCGACCAGATCCTTCTCGCGCGGGCTGCGCCAGGCCGCGCCCATGCAGAACCGCGACGCGCCCTGCTCCTTCGCTGCGGCAGCGCGCTCGAGCACCGTCTGCAACGGCATCAAGCGCTCGGCCTTCAGCCCGGTCTGGTAGCGCGCGCTCTGCGGGCAGTAGGCGCAGTCTTCCGGACAGGCGCCGGTCTTGATCGAACACAAGGTGCTGATCTGCACCGCGGCCGGGTCGTGATGGGCGCGATGGACCGTTGCGGCCCTAAACAGCAATTCGGGCATCGGCAGCGCATACAGCTCCAGCGCCTGCTCGACCGACCAGGGGGCGGCGGCGTGACCGTCTGCCATTGGGATGACTCCTGTGATTCGATCGGCGGCAGTGTCGGGAGGGGCGCGGCGGCTGTCAACACGCATCAGGGCTGAGGGCTGAGGGGTGAGGGGTCGGAAGAGCAGTTCCAGTGGCCTGTTCCAGTGGCCAGTTGAAGAGCGCAAAGCCCCAGATTGGAAGTAGCGCGGTCCCGGCGCGCGTGGTGCACCGATCTTCGCCTCATGATCGATCGCGCCGGTGGCCGCGTGTCGAGAGTTCGACGTTGTTCGCCCGCCCGAGTGTCGTTCGGCCTCGGGTTGAACGAGGCGACTCTCCACAGCCGGTGAGACCGAGATGGAGATTGGCGATGTTGACGAGATCGGCGGCGCGGTCACACCAGCCTACTTCTGAGAGCAGAAATGTTGAAGAGCTGATTGACCACAAAGGACACAAAGGACACGAAGGAGAGCAAGAGCAGTAGGGACCGGTTGTGGATTGGCGCAATTCGGCCAGCACACTCAGGAATAGCGGCTGTGCCCGTGCCCGAATAGGCCCCCTTGCTTGAAAGCTTTTCCTTTGTGTCCTTCGTGTCCTTTGTGGTTACTTGCTCTTGTCGCTTTTTGTCTCTCGACTCTTACTCCCACCTCCAGGCCAGCCACAAACTCGCACCCACCGGCCCGATACGCGATGATCGTCTGCCCGCCTTGCAACGAGATCCTCCCGATGACCCAGCCGCACCCGCTGCAAGCCATGCTTGATTCCATCTACAGCCAGGTTGGCGATCTGGTCGGTGATGGCGAGGTGGCCAGTTACATCCCGGCGCTGGCGCGGGTGGATCCGCAGCAGTTCGCGATGGCGTTGAGCGATGTCGAGGGCGGCAGCGCGGCGGTGGGTGCGGCCGACGTGGCCTTCTCGATCCAGAGCATGTCGAAGCTGTTCTCGCTGACCCTGGCGATGCAGCGGATCGGCGAGCAGCTTTGGGAGCGGATTGGCCGCGAGCCTTCGGGCGATCCCTTCAACTCGTTGGTGCAGCTGGAGCACGAGCAGGGCAAGCCGCGCAATCCCTTCATCAACGCCGGCGCGATCGCGGTGGCCGACCGTTTGCTCAGCCATTGCGACGACGCCAAGGCCGAACTGCTTTCGATGGTCAGTGAACTGGTCGGCGAGCCGGTCCATTTTGATGCCGAGGTCGCGGCTTCGGAGGCCGCGCACGGCTCACGCAACGCTGCCACGGCGCACTTCATGCGCAGCTTCGACAAGCTCGACAATCCGGTCGACGAGGTGCTGGACGTCTATTTCCACCAGTGCGCGCTGGCCATGAGCTGCCGCCAGATGGCCCGCGCCTGCGGCTATCTGAGCCACGCCGGGGTCAATCCGGTCAGCGGCGAGCGCGTCATCAGCTCCCGCCAGGCCCGCCGCATCAACGCCCTGATGCTGACCTGCGGCACCTACGACGTGGCCGGCGAGTTCGCCTTTCTGATCGGACTGCCCTGCAAGAGCGGCGTCGGCGGCGGCATCGTCGCCACCGTTCCGCAGCAGCTCAGCCTGTGCGTCTGGTCCCCCGCCCTCGGCCCCTCCGGCAACTCGCTCGCCGGCATGAAGGCACTGGAAATGTTTGCGGGGAAATCGGGGTTATCGGTGTTTTGAGAGCAGGGCTGAGGGCCGAGGGGTCAGGAGGAGCAGCACCGAGCCCCAATCGCTTCCTGATGCCCGATTTCCCTCGGGGTCGGGGTCGGAATCGGAATCGGAATCGATCTTTTCGCCGGGGTAGCCGGGCTCCGCACAAGTCGTATAGCCACGCCGTCCGCGCTTCGCCAGGACCGGACGAGTAGGGCGGCACGCACGTACCCCTGTCGTTGCCGTTAAAGCCGATACGGATACCGATTCCGACGCCTATATCGCATCACCGACCCCATCATAATGATGCAGCTCGCGGAGCGCATCCCCGCGTCGTGACTCGCTTTCTGTGCCTTGGGCCCTGGGCCCTGTGCCCTCAACACCTACCGTGCATTACACCCCAATCCGCCCCGACCCGCTCTGCAGGTTCCCCAGCACCCCCAACGCCCGTTCACCGTCCTCAAACGGCACAAACAGATGATCATGATGCGCGGCCGCGACCACATTGCAGCTGATACCGGCTTTCGTCAGCGCGGTCGCGACTGCCGCCGTCAACCCGACTGCCTCCAGCGCCGAATCGACTTGCAGCGTCAGCCATGCGGCGCGGAACAGCACCGGCCAATCCCGTGCCGAAGCTTCCGCCTCGCCAACGATCACGCTTAGCCCCTCGGCCTCCCGAAACGTGGCAAGCGGGTGCAGATCACCGAGATCGGTGTCCAGGGGAATCGAGCAATAGGCCCAGCAACCGGGCTGCAATACCGGTCGCAAGTTGCCGAGCAACTCGTCAAGATCAGTAATCGTCACGGTTTCGCTCTCCCCTCGCAATACGCCCAGCACAGTCCGTTAACCCCAACCCTCGCCGAGCCCCAATCGCTTCCTGATGCCTGGTTTCCTCGGGGTCGGGGTCGGGGTCGGAATCGGAATCGATCTTTTCGCCGGCGTAGCCCCTCCTCGCGGACAGCGTAGCCACCGCGCCCAGCTTCGTCAGCATCGCCCCGACCGGTCGAGTACGGAGGCACGCCATTCATGTCGTAGCCCTGGTTTCCTCGGGGTCGGGGTCGGAATCGGAATCGGAATCGATCTTTTCGCCGTCGTAGCCGGGGTCCTCCTCGCGGACCGCGTTGCCACGGCGCCCCAGCTTCGTCAGCATCGCCCCGACCGGTCGAGTACACCGGCACGCCGTACATCTCGCAGCCCTTGAAGCCGATTCCGATTCCGACCCCGACCCCGATTTCGCATCACCGATCCCCGTCATTCGATGCGGTTCGCGGAGCTCACCGACATCCTACGCGTCCTGAGCCCTGGGCCCTGCTCTACTGCTCTTCTGGGCCCTGTGCCCTGGGCCCTGGGCCCTCTCTCCTGGGCCCTCGTAGCCCTTGAAGCCGATTCCGATTCCGACCCCGACCCCGACCCCGATTTCGCATCGCCCGACTCCGCATCACCGATCCCCATCATTCGATGCAGTTCGCGGAGCTCACCAACGCGTCCCGGGGCCCGCTCTTCCTGACCCCTCACCCCTCAGCCCTCAGCCCTGCTCAACCCCTCAGCCCTCAGCCCTTGCCAAGCAAACCGCCCACTCGAACCGCAGCGTCGCCTACACTACCCCGCACTGCCTCGGCCATCGCGCGCCCACCGCCATGAACATCCTGATCCTCGGCGCCGGCCAGGTGGGGACTTCGGTCGCCGCCGCGCTGGCGAAAGAGAACAATGACATCACGGTGGTCGATACCGACGCCACCAAGCTGGCCGAGCTGCGCGACAAGATCGATCTGCGTACCGTCCATGGCTTTGCCTCGCATCCCAAGGTGCTGATGCGCGCCGGGGCCGAGGATGCCGACATGATGGTCGCGGTCACCTCCTCGGACGAGGTCAACATGGTCGCCTGCGAGGTCGCCGCCTCGCTGTTCAACACGCCCACCCGCATCGCCCGCGTGCGCCAGACCGATTATCTGGACCACCCGGAACTGTTCGGCGCGCGCCGGCTGGCGGTCGATGTGCAGATCAGCCCGGAGGCGCTGGTCTGTCGCCATGTGCAGCGGCTGATCGAATACCCCGGCGCGCTGCAGGTACTGGAATTTGCCGACGGCCGCGCCCAGCTGGTCGGCATGCGCGCGATTGCCGGC